>JAHFBE010000013.1:0-25610 GCA_023250205.1 Candidatus Melainabacteria bacterium
CTAAGTTTACGGGTTTGTTAAAAATTACAGTGCCTTCTATGACCTGCTGCATAAGCTTTCTTAGCATTTCAACATTTTTGTGTTGCGGGTTGTCTTTTATAAATTGTTCAATCCTATTAACAAAATCTATAGATGCAACTGTTTTTCCTACTTGCCATTCAAGATTTGGTGGTAGCAATGCACCACCTGTTGGAAATATTCTTGTCATTATAGTTCCTCCGTACTTTTTATGTTTTTATAGATAAACTTGTAGGCAATTATATCACCAGGTTTTCTGGTTCAGGAATTAGCAAGACTACCTCTTCACACAATGACATGAAAACTTAAATCAGCTTCAAATCAACTTCAGGAATATCTTTTATAACTCTGTCTTCACATGCTGCATCTGCAACTGCACTTGCTACTGCTGAAGCAACTTTTTTGTTAAAGATACTTGGAATAATATAGCTTTCTTTTAATTCATAGTCTTCAACCATTGATGCAATTGCTTTTGCTGCTGCATATTTCATTTTTTCTGTAACAGTACTAGCGTGGCTATCTAAGAGTCCTTTAAAGAATCCAGGGAAACAAAGGACATTGTTAATTTGATTTGGATAATCAGAACGACCTGTTGCCATAACTCTTACATAAGGTTTTGCAAGTTCTGGTTTAATTTCTGGGTCTGGATTGGAAAGTGCAAAAACAATCGGGTCTTTTGCCATTGATTTAACATCATCTGCTGTAACAAGATTCGGACCTGAAACTCCAACAAATACATCTGAACCTTTTATAACATCAGAGATACTCCCTTTTTGTTTATTTGGATTAGTAAGCTGAGCAAGCTCTTCTTTTGCAGGATTCATTTCTTTTCTACCCATATAAATAGCACCATTTCTATCAGTAACAATAATGTTTCTAATACCTGTATAAAGAAGCATTTTTGCACATGCAACTCCAGCTGCTCCTGCTCCGGTTATTACAACTTTGAGGTCTTCCAATTTTTTGTTTACAACTTTTGTAGCATTAATCAAAGCAGCAAGAACAACCACTGCTGTACCATGCTGATCATCATGAAAAATCGGAATATCTAATTCACTTTGAAGCCTTCTTTCTATTTCAAAGCACTTTGGTGCTGCAATATCTTCTAGATTTATTCCTCCAAAACCAGGAGCAATTGCTTTTACAGCAGCAACAATTTCATCGGGATCTTGCGTACTTAAACAAATAGGATAAGCATCTATATCTGCAAGCATCTTAAATAACATTGCCTTACCTTCCATAACAGGCATTCCCGCATAAGGTCCAATATTTCCAAGCCCAAGAACAGCTGAGCCATCTGTAACAACTGCAACTGAACTTCTTTTAATAGTTAGATTATATGCAAGCTTTGGATCCTGATAAATAGTTCTGCATACTTCTGCAACTCCAGGAGTATAAACAACTGAAAGATCTCTGTAATTATTTACTTCTTTTTTTAACTTAATTTCTATCTTCCCACCAATGTGAGTATTGTAGACTTCATTCTGAGCATCAATAATATGAGTTCCTGGTAAATCATGAAGCTTGGAAATAATTTCTCTTGCCTGAATAGTGTTACTTATAAACTGAATATCTCTTGTTATAAAATTTTGATTATTTTCAACTACTTTAATATCACCAACCTGACCACCGCACTCACTAATAACAACAGCAACATCTAAAAAAGCATCTTTAGGAGAATTTAACCTGACTGAATAGACCTGTGGGTTAAAGGAAGTACTTTCTTCTGCTTTATTTTCTTTTAAAACTTCTAAATCTTTTTCTTTTGTTATCATTTTTGCCTCATTTTCATTTAAACCCAAGCTTAATAGTTTAATCTAAAAAATCCTTTGACATTGAGGACAATTTCAATTTTTAATTATTATTTTATAAACCTTCATCCCTTAATGATTTTGTTCCCTCAAATATTTTAATAGAAATAATGTGTTAATTTTTCCGGATAATTGTCATTGCGAGCCTTCGAAGAAGGCGTGGCAATCTCATAACGCTTGGAGATTGCTTCGTCGCTTGCGCTCCTCGCAATGACGTATATTGTTTTACTCCGTTTTGCTTAACACGCCTGACAATGCTAGAATGCATACATAATTATGAATAATTTATCTATAGTTAATTTTTTAATAATACTTTCATTTTTCCTTTCAACTGTTTTACCAGTTTTATCTTTAGATAATCCAAATGAAACAACAAAATCTAATACCTTAGTCCCTGAAAATACAGATACAAAAAGTGAGTTTAATCCAAAGCCAGCAAGTGCAAGTTTATATAACCTGGGTTTAAAGAGTTATGAACAGGGAGATATAAAATCAGCTGTAAGTTTTTTTAAAAGAGCAGTAGATCTTGATCCTGGGTTCATTGATGCTTACTACAACCTTGGAGCAATCTATAAAAAACAAAAAAACTTTGCCCAAGCAATAGATGCTTTCCAAAAAGCTTATAATCTTCATAATGATGACCACGAAGTAATATTTGAATTAGCTTCCTGTTATTTTGAAGAAAGAAGTTACCAAAATGCAAAAAAATACTTTTCATTACTCCCTCAAACTTTTCCCAAATATAACGAGGCAGTACAAAAAATCAGCTTAATAACACAGTCTGCTGCATCTACATCAAGCCCTCCAAATCAGCCCATTGCAGATACTTCAACAAATTCAAAAGAATCTCAGGCTCAACTATTAGCTGACACTCTTGGAAAAGCAGAAGGTGGAATTGAACAAGCAACGCCTCCTCAAAACACTAATTCTGAGACACAAACAAATCAAGCAGAGTTATTAGTAAATAACCTGACAAAACCATCTACCAACAACACATCAACTCCCATTAAAGTTATTACCAACAATTTTAATGGTCCTACAGGGATTGCTAAAGACAGTAAAAACAATATTTACATTGGTAATTTTGGAAATGACCGAATAGAAAGAATTTCAAGTGATGGAAAAAGAGAAATATTCCTTGAGCATAATGGAATTAAAGGACCTGTTGGAATTGCAGTTGACAGTAATGACAACATTTATGTCGCAAATTATAATGGAGACTCTATTATAAAAATAACCCAAAACAAAGAAGTTTCTATCATTTCAAGCAAAGTAGTAAAACCTTATTACTTACTTTATGATACTTTCTCAAATAAACTTTTTGCAACCATCCAGGGAAATGATTCACTCGTAGAAATCAACACAAGCTCAATTTCAAAACAACCAATAACAGCAAGATAAAAATCATGAACATTAACTTAATATATACCTTGAAACGTCATTGCGAGCCGAACAAAATGAGGCGTGGCAATCCCAATCGATTGTCATGTAAACTGCTCGGGATTGCTTCGGGCTAAAGCCCTCGCAATGACATATTAAACGACATGAAACACCTAACTGTAAGTCCACTTAAAAACCTAATAAAAACTACTCTTTCAGTTCCTTCTGACAAATCAATATCACATAGAGCAATAATTATTGGAGCCATTGCAAACGGCAGAACTGAAATTAAAAATCTCTTAACCAGCGAGGATTGTTTATGTACACTAAAAATTATGCAGCAGCTTGGAGTGGAAATTAGTAACTTTAACAATTTTGAAACTGTAACAGTTTATGGGAAAGGACTTAACTCATTCACTGAACCAAAAAATATTTTAAATTGCGGTAACTCAGGAACCACTATGAGACTTATGAGCGGACTATTAAGCGGGCAAAATTTCCTGTCTGTTCTTGTTGGCGATGATTCACTTATGAATCGACCAATGAGAAGAGTAATTGAACCACTTACACTTATGGGGGCAAAAATCTTTGGGAGAGAAGACAACACAAAAGCTCCAATTGTAATTACTCCGGGAATTCTACATGGAATAAGCTATGAAATGCCTGTTAGCAGCGCACAGGTAAAATCTGCAATTATGCTTGCCGGAATTCAAGCAAAAGGTGAAACCAAAATAATTGAAAAAGAGAAGTCTAGAGATCATACAGAAAGAATGCTAACAGCATTTGGCGCAACAATAAAATGTGATAAGAATGAAATCATTATTGGATCTGAACAAAATTTACAAGCTCAAAATATTTCTATTCCAGGAGATGTTTCATCAGCCGCATTTTTTATGGCTGCCTGTGCCATTATCCCAGGCTCTGAAATGCTCCTACAGAAAGTATCAACCAATCCTACAAGAACAGGCATAATAACTGTTCTAAAAAAAATGGGTATAAAAATTGAAAGTACAAATAAAAAAGAAGTTTCAGGAGAACCAATTGCTGATTTATTTATAAGCTCAGGAGAATTAAATGCTACGGAAGTAAAAGGGAGTACAATTCCACTTTTAATAGATGAAATTCCCATTCTCTGCATAGCCATGGCACAGGCAAATGGTAAGTCTATTATAAAAGATGCAAAAGAACTACGTTTCAAAGAATCAGACAGAATAAAAACAATGGTACAGGTTTTAAATAAACTCGGTGTAGAAGTAAACGAGCTGGAAGATGGCTTAGAGATAAATGGACTAGCTGGTGAACCGTTTAAGCTAAATCACTCTATAGAATGGCCAAAACACTCTGACCACAGAATAGCCATGTCTATTGCAATAGCAGCACTAAAAGCAAATGAGCCTGTTCAAGTCCCCGGAGCAGAGTGGATAAGTACATCATTTCCTACCTTTGAAAAACTCATTCATCAAATTCAAATGGCTGTGGTATAAAATACTCTCATCTAATTCTCGTATAGCCAATCAGTGTGCTTTGTATTCAGCCTTTCATATGCACTTTTTAACTCTTTATTTGAAGGATCCTTTTTTACAATTCTTTCCAGCTTACTTAATATCTTTTCAACAGTTTGTACATTCTCATCATTAACTTCTACATCTTTTAAGTCGCTTATAACATCACGAAGGATTTTTTCATCTTGAGAATCTAATCTCTGTTTCTTATTTATTTTATCTGTAATCTTACCTAACGATGAATCAATTTCCTCTGGTTCTATTTCAAGACTTAACTTAAACTCCCCTGGATCTTCAGATTCTTCTACTTCACTAGGATCTTCTATAACTTCTGAATCCGAATCTAAATTAATTCCCGAGCTTGAATCATCTAACGAAGGAGGCTCCCAATCATCAAGAGCAGAATCTTCTTCTACTCCCCTGGGATCTTCTATAACCACTGAATCTGAATCTAATGAAGGTCTTGGACTAAAGTCATCATCATCAAAAATATCTTCTTCCGCACCAGAGGGAGAAGAATCATTTAAAGAAGGGACTTCAAAGTCTACTCCAAAAATATCTGATGGGTCAGGAAGTGGTGCTTTTTTACTGCCAGATGCAGGTTTGCCTTTTGGAGAACTTCCACTTAAGTCAATCTCTGGATCTGAGCTTAGTTCTTCATCTGCACTAGCACTAGAATCCCCTAACAAATCAAGTCCATTATCCCCTGGTTTTGATAAATCCAGTCCAAGATCAGGGTCTTTTTTACCTGCATTTTCTTCTGCTTCATCTATTTTCTTTGTTAATGTTTCTATGGCCTTTTCAAGTGAGCCCCTTAAAGGTTCTCCTAAAGAGCTTTCATGCAGATTATAAATCCTTTGTAAGGTATTCTTTAAATCATTTTCATTTTCTGAATTACCTGTACCTATTATTTTTATGTCTTCTAAAGCTTCTATAATTCCTCCCAGTGCAGTTTTGTCTGAATCGCTCAATCTACTTTTTTCGAAGTAATTTGCGAGGAATCTATTTACTTCTTCTTTATAGGCACCTGTTCCTCTTCTAGATGAATACTGGCTATCTACTAAAATAAAAGCTGCTCTACATGGCAAGAAACCTTTTTTTATACATTCTCTCATAGCCATCATTGCATCTCTTCCTGAACCATCTGTATTAAGTCCATAAAGAGTTTCAGAAGCAACATCTATAGCCAGTTCACGTACTTGTTTAGGAATATCTTTTTCTGTTAAAAGACCTAGGAGATTTTTTAATGGATTATTTCTAAGTGCTTCTTTAAGAGTTTCTTTTTCTTCATTACTAAAGTCAAGGGATTGACCAGTGATAAGAGCTAATATTTTCTCCCTATGATATTGTTGATCAGTCTTCCCAGGCATATTAAAAAAACTAATCTGACCCGGAGCTGGTAATTTTACAAGCAACTCCTTAAGTTCACCTATAAAATGATTTCTCTCAAAATCATCTATAGCAATTGGTCTATTTGTGGAAGGTAATCCGGTTTGCAATGGAGGAGGAGCTACACTACCGCGGGAAGCAGGCATAAAACCACTTGCAGCAATTAGAGGACCAAGAATTGCCAACGCCCATCTAACATGTGAAAAAATTCCGAGTGACGAACCTACACCTTTCCAAAGTGCACCGCCACCAAGCAAAGTCATTAACGCACCAATTGCAATTGTAGGTAGATTACTTTTAAGTGTTTGGCCAAGAGGTTGAGATGGGGGTGAACTTACTCCTGGTAACGCTACTTCTAATAGAAACATCTTTATCCTTTTTAAAGCCTCATTAATAAAACGATTTAATTAGCTCTAATTTGATACTAATCGATTAAATCTTATAAATAAAAGCTTTTGAGCTAGAATAAACATTAATTCTGCTTAATATTCTTAACTTTAAAGCAGAATTCATTAAATTAAAGCCCTTAGATTAAGGAAACAGCACTAAAATACTTTAAGATTATTGGAGGAAATAATATGTCAAAACTAAAACTATATGATCTAATTGAATCCCAAAACGGATACAAAATAAGACTTGCTCTTTCAAATTTGAAAACTAACTATGAACTTATACCTGTAGATTTGATGAATGGTGAGCATAGAAAAGAATGGTTTTTAAAGTTAAATCCAAATGGAAAAATTCCAGTTTTAGTAGACAATGGTTTTCCAGTCTGGGAATCAAATGCCATATTATTGTACCTTGGAAGAAAATATGCACCAAATAATCTAATCCCACAGGATATTAAAAAGCTTGGAATAATGCTTGAGTGGTTATTTTTTGAATCCTCTACACTACAAAAATTTTTACAGCCTGCAAGATTTATAACAAAGTTTTTTCCAAAAGAAAAAGTAAATCTAGATGAATTGAATAAACTCAGGAAAGATGGAACGAGAGCTTTAAAAGTGATAGAGGAACATCTAAGTAAAAACAATTTTTTTACTGGAGATTATTCTATGGCAGATATTTCATGTTACGGACAAATTTATCCTGCAGAAGAAGGTGGTTTTGATATGTCACAATTGCCAAATATAAAATCGTGGCAAAAAAGAGTTGAATCACAACCAGGATATGTAGAAATGAGACCTAAAGTCGCTGTTTAAAAGGCTTTGTAACTGCTCATGTTACTGCGAGGATGGTATCACCACACCATTTCACTCCCTGTTTCGTACCTCTCTTTACTAATTCCCCTTCTATCATTCTTAAAATCTGCTGCTTGTTTCTTTTTCCGTCATCTTGTTCTGCCCATTTCGGCGCTATGAGTTCGCCAGGTTTGGCTTCTGCAAAGAGCCTGTGAATAACAACATTTGGCGGGAGGATCTCAAGAAAATCACAGACTAAAGTTATATACTCTTCCAGCTCTAATGCCTTAAAAAGTCCATCATCATACTGTTTAGCAATTTTTGTTTTTTCTAAGACTAGTAACTGATGAATTTTTACTGCATCTATATTTGAAGCAGCAAGTTTTTTCATTGTTTCATAAAACATTTCTTTTGTTTCCCCAGGAAGACCAAATATTGTATGTGCACAAACTATTAAACCTCTTTTTTTTACTCTGCTTAAAGCATCAAAAAAATCATCTCCTGTATGCACCCTGTTTATAAAATCTAAGGTCTTATCATGAATCGTTTGTAACCCAATATCCAGCCATATTTCCACTTTATCTTTATATGTTTCAATTAAATCCAGGACTTCATCTGACAAGCAATCCGGTCTTGTACCAATAGCTAAAACAACTACATCAGGATGAGATACAGCTTCATCATAGATCTTTTTTAATTTATCAATAGAAGCATATGTATTTGTAAATGATTGAAGGTAAGAAATAAATTTATTTGCTTTAAATCTTTTTGAAAAAAGTTTTACACCATCTTCCAGCTGTTTACTTATAGGATCACTTATGTCAAATGCACCTGCACTGCTTCCATCAGCAGTACAAAATGTACACCCACCAAAAGCCTTTACACCATCCCGGTTAGGGCAATCTAAATTTGCTTCTAGTGTAATTCTCTGGACTTTTGTGCCAAAACGGTTTTTAAGGTAAGAGCTTAAATTGTAATAGAGTAATTCCCCAGATTGATTTTGATTTGCTGTTATTTGATTTGATAGTGCTTGGTTCATGTGACTAAAAATAATAACATTTTCATGTCATTGCGAGGAGCCCGAAGGGCGACGTGGCAATCTTCTAATGCTTTACGAAATGAGATTGCTTCGTCACTGTGTTCCTCGCAATGACGTGACATCGTAGTTTTTACACTGGTAAAACGATATAATTATTCCCATGGTTAAATACAAAGATTATTACGAAATTTTAGGGGTTTCACGTAGTGCTACTGAAAAAGAAATAAAATCAGCTTTCAGAAAATTAGCACGGAAATATCATCCTGATACAAACAGGGACAATAAAGACGCTGAGGAAAAATTTAAAGAAATTAATGAAGCATATGAAGTTCTTGGGGATCAGGATAAGAGAAAAAAATACGATACTTTAGGAAACAGTTTTAGTGGTAACAACGATTTTACTCCACCACCAGGCTTTGATTTTAATTTTGATTTTTCAAAGGGATTTAACACAAAAACTCAAGAGTCTCCATTTAGTGACTTTTTTGAAATGTTATTTGGAGAAGCATTAAAGGGAAAATCTTCTCCCTTTCAAGAATCTTTCACACAGACATATACACGCCCTCAGACTAAACGCCGTGGCGAAGATCAATACATTGATTTACATCTTTTAATTGAAGAAGCTTATAAGGGTACAACCAGAAAAATTGATATTAATGTTCCTGGGCGGGAATCAAAAAGGCTTGAAGTAAAGATTCCACCTAATGTCAGAGAAAATTCAAAAATCAGAATGGCTGGGGAAGGACTTCCAGGGAAAAACGGAGGAGAACCTGGTGATTTATATTTAATTGTAAAATTAAAACATCATCCTTTTTTTAAGATTGATATAGATGATATTCACTCCTCAGTTTCAATTACACCTGCTGAAGCAATATTAGGAACTGAAATAGAGATTCCAACTATTGATACTCCAGTAAAAATGGTTGTCCCACCTGGAACACAAAATGACAAAGTTCTAAGATTGCGTGGTAAAGGACTTCCTCATCAAAAGAAAGAAGGACGTGGAGATCATTTTGTAAAAATAAAGATTAATATTCCAACCACAGTTACAGATGAAGAAAAGAAGTTGTATCAAGAGATAGCAAAGCTTCAGAAAAAAAAGAAATAATTAGCTTCAAATTGTTAAAAATTTGTATATTTTTGGCAATGAATCTATTTCAATTCTAACTACCAGCTAAATTTAGCCATTTCTTATCGTTTTAAAGACTATATCCGACTTATAAAATCGGATATTTAGTTAAAATTTAACCATATTCACCTAGACAACTCATAATAAACCCTATATTATATTTCAATAATTTGTATATATCCGAGCTTTATAGTCAACTTTATGTTAGAAATAGTCAACTCAATTCCAACGCAATCACAAGCCATTGAACGCCTCAATGGCCAGAGAAAAACTGCCTCTGGAAAAAGTTCAACGCTACAAGAAGAAGCTCCAAGTAGAAAAAAAACAGAAGAAGAAAAAAATCTTGCTGCTGTAAAAAGAAAATTTGCCGTTGTTGGTGGCGGTATTGCAGGTGTATCTCTACTCGGAGCAATTGCAGGCTCTCTTAAATATGGAGCTACATTTCCTGCAAAAGCACTAAAAGTTGTAAGCGATGCATTTGGAGGCGTTTCTGCAATTGCCGCCCCATTTTTTTTAGTTGGAAATGAAGTCCTAAACTTCTTTTCCAGAAAAAATGGATCTAATGGGAATGGAAACAAAGCCACAATCAGTGAAATCAGAGGAATATTTGATACTGCAAGAGAAGGATTTTATCGAGTCTCGAGTGCTGGATTTATCGGATATATTATAGAACCATTTATAAATCCTGAAAAATTCGGAAAGTCGATTTTTCATAAAGCAGCAACGATTGCAAACATTCCAAACGTTGCCTTCAGTACAGTTATGTGGGCAGGAGGAAATCTACAATCACTCATCGCCTGGGGATTTAAAACAAAAGAACAATATGCTGCATACAATGCTGATAAAACAGGAAATACAAACCTCAGAGATGAACACAACAAAAAAGTAAACGCTTACGATGAACTTCGCCTCAGCTATAAAAGACAAGCAGTCCTTGGAAGTATAAATAACCCAACCATGGTTGGACTAAGGCAATTTGCAGATAACATGGCACTCTTCAAAGGTGACATGTCTCTTGGTGAATACTTTGAAAGACCTTCACTTGGTATAAGCCGTATTGCAAGCTTATTTGTAGGGTTACCAGAGTGGTATGCAAAAGGAGTAGATTCTGTTGTTAGAGTTGTAAAAGAAAGAGAAAATTTAAAGGCTGGTCTGCCTGAATTTTTATGGAAACCTCTCGACAAATGGGGACAACAAATTGATAGCCATCTAACAACTTCCGTTGGACAGAAAAATAAATTAAAGTCAGCCAGACATTTTGCTGAAGTTATTTTTCATACCTTAAGCCCGCTTTCAATGTTTGCATTATTTACCCCACTTCTTGATGAGTCACATATCAGTGAAGAAGCACAATCAAAAGGTGGGATGACTGCATTATTAGATAAAGCCATAGGAAGAACAGGAAGAATATTTACCCTGATATTTAACGGACTTTATGTAACACTTGGAAGATTACCTCAAGTTGTTTTCCAGGGCGCTTATTTTGGAAGAAAATATTTACTTGGACAAAAAGGGGAAACTGAAGAGCAAACACAACAAGCACTTCTTGGGCTAAAAGAAAAAATAAAAAACAGTTCGGCTATAAGTGGTATTTCAGATATAGCTCACAATGCTATTAATTATCTTGTCCCAGATTTCTATAATGCTGAACATGATAGTGGATATTTATCTTACGAACAAATACAAACAAAATATGCATTTGAAGAAATTAAAAATGCAGAAGTATACAAAGATATTCTTGAATTAGTTGAGAAATATAAAAAAGAGGAAGCAAACAATGAAATAAATATTTCTGCTAAAGTTGAATTTGAAACCAAAATTGACACCGTAATTGATGTTTTAATAGACAAAGTTGGTATTCCTTTTGTAGAAAAAGATGCTATACAAGGAGATCATACTCTAACACCAGCTGAGAAATTAACTATTAAAGAAAAACTAACAACAAAGATTAAACAAAAGCTTGGACTTATAGAAGAGCCAAAGAGAAAACCTCTTCCATTTATAGGTTCTGATTTTCTTGCTACGTACGTATTTAAACTATTTGATTTAAGAAAGAGAATAGATGCCATCGACTATAGATCAAGTCATCATAATATGACTACTGCTTACGATAACGATGAGATAGGAATTTCATTTGAATATGAACTCCTACCTGTCGTTGGTGAATGTATACAAGGACTAAGGCACACAGTAAACAGAATCAATGGTGCTGGAGAGTCATTATTTGATCAAGCAGCTTAACTTAACCCAAGAGCATTAATAATTTTTTCAAAATGCTCTGTTGGATATGCCCCGAGGATTTTTACTCCATTTAAAGCAAATCCTGGAGTACCATTAAAGCCAATCTTATTTGCCTGCTCTGCATCAGCTTTTACCTGAGCTTCAATTTCAGGACTATTTCTATCTGCATTAAACTTTTCTACATTCAAACCGAGATCTTTTGCAATCTGTACATATAATGCTTCACCAATCTCTGCTTGCTTTTCAAAAAGCTTGTCATGAAACTCGTAGAATTTTCCTTGTTTGCCTGCAGCTAAAGCAGCTTTTGCAGCTGGCATTGCTTCTGGATGAAATGGGAGAGGTAAGTTCTTATAAACATACATTAAGTTGCTTCCATATTTTTGCTGTAATGCATGAACAGTATCTGCTCCTCTTTTTGAAAAAGGGCACTGAAAATCACTAAACACTACAAGCATTATCTTTGCATTTCTATTTCCCTGAACTGGAGTATTACCTAAATCTATATCAACTTTATCTGCAAGTTGCTGCTTTAATTGTTCTTCTTCACTTGGCGGTGCTGGAGGTGGAACATTTGGTGGGGGAATTGCAGGAGCATTATCAGCTACTGCTGGCCCTTTGTTTATAACTGCTAAAACTGATTTCTCAAAGTTCTTTTTTGACTCATCTGCTAATAGATTCAACACTAATACTGCTACTAAAGTAATAACTAATATTTTTCTTGTTTCGTTATTTTCCATCATTTCAAAAACTCCTGCCTTTTTTAGCTTTCAATTAAGCCTAATTTGATTATTCCCATTACACTCTAAATAAATCAAACCAAAAACAAATTACTTAGGCTTAAGTAGACTATTTTAGGAGAAAAAAAGTTCTTTTTTGTATCATACATTAAAAACTATTCTATATACAAAGTAAGAAAGTACTTGTAAAGACCTTCTTTAGAATGATAATTAGCTAGTTTATATTTTGTATAATAAGTCGCATGTCTACAGAAAACACTATTAAAGTTAAAAAAGAAGAAGGAACTGAAGCTATATATCAATTTCTTTCCACCATAGAAGAATTAAAAAAATGTGATGGTCAATTAACAAAATGGATTGATGATCATGACATCTTACTTTATGAATTTGAAGGACAATTCAAAGCAATAAGTAACATTTGTAGGCATTTTGGCGGACCTGTTGGTTATCATAAAGCAAAAAATGGAGTTTTTACCTGTCTTTGGCATAATTGGCAATTCTCCTGTAAAGATGGTTCGAATCTTACACACTGTGGTTTACCTCTTAGAAATTATGACATAAAAATAGTTGATGAGAAAATTTATATAAATTTACTGGGATAAAAAATGAAAAAGAAATTATACACACTATCACTTACATGTAGCAGAGAAATGGATTGTCCAAAAGAAGTAGTTATGTGGAACTATTACGATCATGAACATTTAATAGGAACTCACTATAAGCTCTATGATCATGCAAGAGTTATTGCTGAAAAAGATGATTGGGCACTTGTTTATAGAAGTAAAAAAGCTCCTTTTTTACCACTTTGGACTGGTGGTCTTGCCCTCCAAAGAATGGAAGGTAATGTTATGAAAACTACTCATCAGGACTTAATTGGCTTTCTGCTTGAAATGGAAGCTAAATTTGAAGATTTACCAAATGATCGATGCCGCATTACTTCATCTTATAGAATTGATGTTCATCCATTCTTCAAGATTTTTGAACCTTTTTTTAAAAAGGCTTTTACTTACTGGTTTCACGCAACCTGGGAAGAGGATGAACCTATGCGATTACGCAGATGGAAAGTTCATAAACTTGGATTTAAGGATTTTCATGGAATTGATTACATAAATAAAAAACTTCCTAAATTAGAAAAAATAAATTATCCTAAATACGAATTCAACCCACCAGTAAAAATATTCTCGACGATTAATACTCAAGATGGAATGGACCGCCCGTTTAATTCCAGTGTTGAAATTGGGTACAACGATTAAAAGCTATAATTTAATTAAATGGAATGTACTCTTTGTAACTCAACAAATCAAGAACTTATATTTAAAGATGTTAAGGATCTTGAATATGAGACTTATAAACCAGTTGATTTTCTTATCTGTACAAGATGTGGATTAATTTCACAACATCCTTTGCCTGAACAAAACGAAATACCCACTTTTTATCCTTTTGATTATAGGAATTATCTACCAGAGAAAAACAATTTATTTTCAAATTTAAAGAAAATTCAATTTAAATCTTTAACTTCTAGAATCACAAAATACATTACTAACAAAGAAGCCAACATCCTTGAAATAGGATTTGGAAATGGGCAATTACTCCTTTCACTAAAAGAAAATGGCTATGACAATCTTTATGGGACGGATTTTACAGACAGGGTCTTTCCAACATTAAAAGATAGAGGTATTCAATTACAGATTTCTAATGTAGAAAAATCAATTCCTTTTAATACAAAGTTTGAAGTGATAATAATGAATAATGTTATCGAACATTTTATAGATCCAATAACGGTTTTAACAAATTGCAAGAAAAGTTTAACAAAGAACGGATGTATTATTTTAATCACTCCAAATTCAAATGCTCTTGAATTTAAATTGTTTAAAACCTGCTGGGCTGGCTTTCATGCTCCACGACACATTTTTCTATTTAACAATAAAAATATTAAAATGCTGGGTGATAAACTAGGGTTTTCAAAAATAAATGTCGAATCTATGACTGATCCTGGACAGATTTCAATTTCAATTCAAAACATTTTTCAAAACTTAAAACTTACAAAGACAAAACTAAAAAATGGAATGTCATGGTATTTAACCCCATTAAGCATATTATGTGCCCCAATTGCTTTGGCTGAAAATACAATTGGTAAAAGTACCAGTATGATGTGTGTTTTAAAGAATTAAATATTTACCAAAATCTTATTCTATCTATTAGATTTCCAGCTAATCTTCTTGCAGATTGAACAAGTTCCCCTGCACCAGTTACAACGTTACCGCAAAAAGTACCTATGTTTGAAATCGTAGAACTGACACCTTCTATAAACCTTTGTACTGGAGGGCTTGATATAAATCTACCAACTCCAAGTCCTCTATCAATAAGCCATGGAAACCTTTGTCCAACAGCTACAGCACCTCTACATAATAAAGGATTATTGTCTCTAAAACGTAGTGTTTGCCTTGCTTCTTCAGGTAAATCATTTTCAATTGCCTGCAATAAACCTGTTTCTCTCATAAGATCAATATTATTTGCAATTAAAAGGACATCATCTCTTGTAATATCATTTATACCAAAATTTTCTGTAGTAACTGCTCTTACAAAAAACCTGGCAAGCGAATCTGCAACCTGTGGATCTCTTTCTCTCAATCTTAAAAAAGCATCAAATCTTGGATCATTAATATCAGCTCTAACTGCATTTAAAAGACCACTTCGTTGTAAAAGATCTAGATTATTTACTATTAAATCCAGATCATTTCTATTCATTCTATGTATGTCTGCATTACCTGCTACACCAATTCTAACGAGCACAGCCGCAAGCTCCGGATTTTCTACAGCAACTACTGCAATTGCTTGAGCTCTGGGATCATTTACTACTTGTTGTGCTTGTCCTAGTAAATTACCAGCAAAAGCTAAAAAGTCATCTCCTCGTGGAGGAGGCTGAGCACCCTGCGGATTATTAGCATCTTGCCTTTGATTATTTGCTCCAGCATTATTAGGTCCAAACAATTGGCCTAATAAGTTATTTGGCGGTTGTATTTGTAATAGCACTATAAAATTCTCCAATAAGATATCTTTCAGTCCTAATAAGTACAAATATAGTTTTTAGTTTTATTTGACAGTGAAAGATCTTAACTATTTAATAACCTTAATGCTATATAAATTTAATTAGTACACTCTGAATAGCCATTAAGCTTATCTTCGTATAGAGAATTAATAACATTTTCAACTTTTTGAATTAATACATCAATTCCACTCTTTGTTTCAGCCGATACAAAAACAGGTGAAAAATCACTAAAATTATTTCCAATTTCTTTAGTATCTATACCGCTAGTCAAATCAAATTTATTAAATACATAAATCTTTGGTTTATCCACAATGTCTAAATCAGACAAAATATTTTCCACAACTTTAATTTTAGATTCATATAAAGGATCGCTAATATCAATTACATGCAAAAGCAAATCAGCATCAATGATTTCACCAAGCGTAGATTTAAATGCATCTATTAAATCAGGGGGTAAGTCTTGAATAAACCCTATAGTATCCGATAACAAAGCTATTTTTTCTGACACTGGCAAATAAAGCTGCCCAACTGTAGTTTCTAAAGTTGCAAAAAGCTTATTTGCAACATAAACACCTTTTTTTGTAATTGTATTTAGCAAAGTACTTTTTCCGGCATTTGTATACCCAACCAGTGAAACTGTTTTAAGATCTTTATTCCTTCTTTGTTTTCTATGATTCGCCTGTACAAGGTCATAGTGCTTAAGTTTTTCTTTTATCTTCTGCTCTCTTCTTCTTAAGTGGCGTTTCATTATTTGAAGATTTGTTTCACCAATACCCCTAGTACCAATACCACCAGCTTGTCTGGTAAGTTCTAAACCCATTCCATAAATCCTGGGTCCCATATGTCTTATTGCAGCAAGCTCAATCTGTAATTTTGCTTCTATGCTCTTTGCATGCTTATCAAAGATTTTTAAGATCAAATCAACTCTATCCCAGACTTCCACTCCTTCTTTTTTACAAATCTCATTTAGGTTATAATTTTGCATTGGTTTTAAAAGATTATTTATTATTAAAAGATTTGCTTTAGTTTTATTATTCTCATCAAGCACTTCTTTTAGTTTTCCAGAACCAATATAAGTCTTATAATCAGGCATACTTTTTTTCTGAACTACTTTGACAACAGCAATACCACCAAAAGTTTTCACCAAACTTTCAAGTTCATTTAACCGTTGTAAGCCTGCTTCTTTAGAAAGATTAGGCGGGATAACATCAACTAAGATTGCTTTATGTTGCATTTTATAAAGCACAAAACAAGTTTGTGCTTTCCTCGATCATATCTTTTGACTGATCGGCTTTGCCAAATAAATTGGACAAAGCCTTTAAAACATGAATATGTAAGAATCCTTTCATGATTATGGATAAATAAATTTAATATCCTGTTCTATCTCTGGATGTAATGATTGATGAACTGGACACGTATGTGCAGTTCTTTCAAGTTTTTTCTTTTGGTCATCTGTTAATCCAGTTGGCATATAAATTTCTATTATTATTCTTCCAATTCTCCTTGGACTCTCTGACATATGTTTTTCTGCTCTAAAAGATACACCCTCAAACTTAATTCCATCACGTTTTGCAACTATACCCATAACTGTTAACATACAGGAGCCAAGAGATGTTACTACTAGATCAGTTGGTGAAAATCTTGCTCCTTTTCCATTATTATCAACAGGAGCATCTGTTTCTATAACTGATTGTGAGGGTCCATGAGTAAGTTTTACCCTAAGATCACCTTCATATTGTCCTTTTATTTCTACAACCATACAGAAATTATAGCGTATTCTCTAACGTGGGGGGTGCTAACAAATCGAGGGTAAACAGTATAAATGTCATTGCGAGCCAAATAAAATGAGGCGTGGCAATCCCGATCGGGACTGCTGTGGAGACGTTGCATGCAACGTCTCTTCTTTCGCAGTGACATGTTAAAGTTATCCTCGAAAAGTTTTTATACTCTCTAATACTGTAATCTTTAAATCAGTGCTGTTACTAAAGAAATCTTATATGGTGCAAGAGTTTTATTAATAGAATCAATTAATGATTCATCAGGAGATTCTCCGGGAAACTTAAGCTGAATATTACAAGGAAAAGGAGGATCTTCCGGTAAAAAAGAAACAACTTCCACTCCAAACGGTTTAATCAATGCCTCTAATTCCTGACGAGTTAAAAGCCTTGGTTTAGGCATATATGATGAAAATCGGTTTAATTCCATAAATTAGTTTCAATTAAAATATATTAATGTAATACTACCATAAACAATTTATTTAATCGTAAAAAGGGTGTGCTAATAAATTGAGGATAAATATTCTATGTCATTGCGAGAAGGGCAAAGCCCGACGAAGCAATCTCTGCTGACAGCTATCAATTTATTGTCCCGCTCAAAATTGTTATACCTAAATGAGATTGCCACGTCGCCCCTTGGGCTCCTCGCAATGACAAAACAGTCTTATCCTTGAAAAGTTTTCACATCCTCGTAAAAATGAAATATAATATTGTAGCTATTTACTAAAAACTTCAGATTGGATATTTAATGACTTTACTCAAAGCAGCATGGATTCAAGGACAATCACAGGGTGATTTAAATAGGAATTTAAAGTATTATTCAGAAAAGATTAAAGCTGCTGCATTAAACAATAAAAAACTAGTTGTTCTCCCGGAGTTATTTCTCTGGGATTACTTTCCTATTACTGAAGATAAAAGACACTTTGATTCAGCAATTGAAATAAAATCTGATGCTATAAAACACTTTCAGCTACTTGCAAAAGATTTAAAAATAGTTTTAGTTCTTCCGATTTTCGAAAAACGTGCGGAAGGTATTTATCATAATAGCTGCTTAATTATTGAAAATAATGGAGAAATTGTAGGGCATTACAGAAAAATGCATATCCCAGATGATCCTGGTTTTTACGAAAAATATTATTTTACTCCAGGAGATTTAGGATTTCTGGTTACAAAAACATCTATTGGAAATATCGGTATTTTGATTTGCTGGGATCAGTGGTTTCCTGAAGCAGCAAGAATTACAGCTTTAAAAGGTGCTGACATTTTAATCTACCCTACTGCAATTGGATGGGATGATAATGAACCTAAAAATATTTATCCTGAACAAGTTGAAGCATGGACTACAATGATGCGTTCCCATGCAATTGCAAATGGAATTTATGTAATGGCTGTAAATAGAGTTGGGAAGGAAGGACACTTAAATTTCTGGGGACATTCGTTTTTAGCAAATCCATATGGGGTTTTAGTAAAGCAGGATAAAACTGATGAAACTATTTCAGAAGTAGAAATTGATTTTTCAAAAACTAAAGAATGTAGACAAATTTGGCCTTTCTTAAGAGATAGAAGAATTGATAGTTATCAGAGTTTGTTAAAATATTCAGATGAAAACTAAAGAATTTTCACAGCACTCAATACTCAATACTCAATCCTTTTCAAGGCGGTACCCTGCAGAATGGGAAAAGCAAAGAGCTACATGGCTTTCATGGCCTCACAATGAAAAAGAGTGGGGGAAAGACAGAATAGAAGGAAGTGACAGTAAAGGAATCAGGGAGTTTTTTGAAGAGTTAATTATCAAAATTCTTAGATTTCAGGATGTAAATTTAGTTTTTGCTAATGAGGGATTACTAAATGCAACAGAAAAGAAATATCCATCTATTTTTCACAACACCAAATTCAAATGCAAGAAAATTATAATCCCAAATAACGATATCTGGATTCGAGATTACGGACCATTTTTTTTAGAAGCTATGGACGGGAAGGATAAAAAATCTCTTATACTTGACTTTGAATTCAATGCATGGGGAGAGAAATTCCCTCCCTGGAATTTGGACAATGATTTTCCTAAACAATTAGCTTTATATTCAGGTTCTGCAATAGAATCATACCCAATAGTTATGGAAGGTGGATCTCTGGAATTTTCAGGTGATGGAATAATAATGACAACGGAACAATGTCTTTTAAACAAAAATAGAAATCCCAAGTTAAACAAAGAACAAATAGAATCTATCTTAAAGTCAACATTTAATATTGAAGAAATTATCTGGTTAAAGAGAGGGCTTGAAGGCGATCACACTGACGGACATATTGACGATGTTGCCAGATTTGCAGATCCAAGAAAAGTTTTAATTTGTAAATCAAACAATAAGCATGATGGAAATTACAAACACCTAAATGAAAGTATTCAATATTTGAAGGGCTGGAAGAATTCAAAAACCGGAGATAAGCTAGAAGTCATAGAGCTTCCCATGCCAGATCGAATGGAAATAAAAGATGAAAGACTGCCAAATTCATATGCAAACTTTATTTTTGTTAATGGTGGAGTAATAGTACCCACCTTTAACTGCCCATCTGACAAAGTAGCACTTAATATATTTAAAAAACTTTTTCCGGATAAAGAAATAGTAGATATTAACTGCTCACTACTTATAGAAGAAGGCGGTGGATTACACTGCATGAGCAAACAAGAACCTCTTATCTAGCAATCATGAGAGACAAGTCCCATTATAGGAATACTATATTTCATCAATAATTCTTAAAAAGAATTCTTTGTCCTTCTTATGAGTAAGTAAATCAGCAACATTTTCTTTCTTAACCCATATTGCTTCTGGATTTGCAGGATCAATGGGTTTTAGAACATTTTGATTTGTACTAAATAAAAATATATAAATCTGCTTCAGCTCAGATATATCTTCTCCTCCATCAAGTCCAATTCTATATCTTTCATAAGAGCCAAGATTTTTAACTAATTCAAGTTCACTAATACCTGATTCTTCATATATTTCTCTTATAGCTGCCTGTAATTTATTTTCCCCTTCATCAATATGCCCCTTTGGCAAAGACCAGGAATTACCATTCTGGCTTACAACAAGGACTAAGCCTTCTTTATTAAGGACTACACCACCAGCTGTTTGCGTACGTTTCATATGAACAATCCTAACTCATTAAATTATATTTTATAGTAAATAGTTAGAACCTCTCCACCTTGTCTTGAAATTTTATAAACAGGCTTGTATTCAAAGTTATTTTTTAATTGATTCTCAGCAGTCATAAATCTATACTGGTCAAGAGGGATATAAACAATATAACTCATAGATGGCAGCATATTTATTGACTCTAACTGAAAGAATCTTTTTATTTCAAGATCTTTTCTTACAAGATATGAATCAAAAAAATTATACAGTTCAAAAGGATAAAAAGAAACATAAAACAGGCTGATTGTAGACAAAGGAGCAGCATTTTTATTTATCCACACACCAGCTTCTTTATATGAAGTAAGCCAATAATCAAATGAGCTTATGACTTTATTTTTTTGTGCACCCCCAAGCCCTCCAACTAACTCATTAAAATACAAAGTTTCGTATGGATGAGTGGAAGCAATAGCAAAAATATTTCCAAAAAGCAGACAAAATACAAGTAAAATAAGGCTAAGTTGTTTATTTAACTTGGTCTTCTGTAGAACAAAGACATAAAATCTTTTAAATCCAATAGAAACAATTATTGAAAACGGTACAATAAAAACAAGAAACAATCTTAGCCCATGAAAATATCTAACTGTTTTTGGCATACATAAAATCAAAGCAGGAATTAACATCCAGAGAAGCAATAATAAAAACAATGATTTCCTTCTTTTTTTAAAAGTTATATATAACCCAAGAAAGGCAAAAAACAACATGGGAAGAGGGGTTTTAAAAAAGATAAACATAAAAGAATAATAATTCCAGCCAGAATAATCATTTACAGAAACATCTTTTAGATCATGTATAAGCTTCTGTATAAAATCCATTTTATTTCCCATCCCCCAAAAAGCCGGCATATATAAAACTGCTACCAATAAAAACACTATTAATAGTCCAATCAAAAAGTATGATTTATTCTCTTCAAAAAGATCTTTTAATTTAATCTTATTTGAAGGCATCATAAAACACCAAATAAACAAAATAGGTACAATGACAATGGCATATATCTTTATCGATAGAGTTAGTCCAAATGACAGAAAAAATAAGTACAAGAATTTGATTTTTCTTGTTACTGTCCACTCATAAAACGACATAATAGATAAAGAAAAAAATACAACCAGTGGAATATCTTTTAAATCATTAAATACAAAACCAAAGAATTCCGGAAAGCTAAGTAATGAAAGAACAGAAACCATTGCAACCAGATATCCAAAATGCTTTTTAAGAAAGAAATATAAAGGGATGACAAATAAACTAACTAGAAGTGGAAGGACTAAAAATCTTGAGCTGATTTCATTCATCAAATGAAATTGATCAGACAATATCAAATTAAACAAACTAGAAATCATTAAGAAAAAAGCTCCGTGCATCTGAAAAAATAATGCAGAAATGTTTCCCTTTTTATTAAGAATATAATTTAAGTTTTCATCACCCTCAAAAAAATTCTTTTTACTATCAATATTAAATCCATAATCATTTAATTGGGATATAGCAATTAAGAGAAAACCTATTGAGATTATGTATGGTAAAAAATTTATAATTTTAAATTTTTTATTTCTCATGAATTGATTTTTTTTACTTCTATAATCTTTTCTAATAAATCCTAAGATTTCTCTTGAATTTTAGAAGGCTTTTCGTTTTCAGGCAATTTCTTATCTTTCATAGTAATCTCACCATATGACAGAGCTGCAAAAACAATATCAAAGTTTTTATCGGCAGAAAACTCATTTGTAACTTTCCAGCCTTTTTCAGTTTTCTTGCATGCCATTGACTCTTTTGCTTTTCTTCCATCAATATATTTTTGTTCAATTAATACTATTGTTGAGTCCTTATAATCAACCTGACCTGTTATATAAATAGATATGATCCTTTCAGCATCTAATTTACTCTCTTCCAGTAATTTTTTATTTTGAAAAATCTTTTTTATTTTTCCCTGATCTGAGTCTACAAAATTTTCCACTATCCAATTTAAATTGCCTGATTTATTAGCAGAAAAAATTGAAGAGATAGCATTTTCTAAAGTACTTCTATCTACATCTTCCTTTCTTTCAATTGTTTGAATTCCTCTTGGTGGATTATATAACTTACCTGGCAAAGACAATTCAATAAAGTCGCTCAATTTTTCTGTCTTTCCCAATTTGTCCTTAAACCATAAATTTTGTTTTTTGACTTTGAACTTAATTTGTCCACTCTCAACGATTTCTTTCTTTTCTTCTTTTTTCTCAAAAATGGATTTTGTTGTACTGTTTAAGAGATCCTCAAAGCTACTCTCAGATTCTTCTGCATTTGATTTCAATAATAAATTACTGGCACAAGCAATTATTAAAGCTAACATTATTAAATTGATATTTTTCATTTCATTTCTCCATACATATTATTTTATACTAAAAACAATGTACAATTGAGCTGTTTTAAACCAATCAAATGAAGAAATTAAATAATACATTAATCATATTAGTCCTACTAATATTAAATTTTCTTCCTGTACTAGCAACAACTAGCCTTATTAGCTGGGTTTCATGGAATGAGTCTGTTTTTCAAAAGGCAAAGGAAGAAAATAAATTTGTAATTCTCGATCTTGAAGCAGTCTGGTGCCATTGGTGTCATGTAATGCATGAAGAGACTTATACAGATCCTGCAATTGTTGAATTAATTAAATCTCACTATATTCCTGTTCGAGTTGATCAGGACTCACGACCTGATCTTTCAAACCGATATAGAGAATATGGATGGCCTGCAACAATTGTATTTAATTCAAAGGGAGAGGAAATTATAAAGCGTGCCGGGTACATACCACCAGATGAGTTAAAAATTGAACTGCAAAAAATTATTGATGATCCTAGTCCTGAAGAAAAAGTAATTGATAAATCAAATATACAATATTCAAATAGCCCTTTATTATCAAATGAACTAAAAACACAATTAATTAACAATCACAAGAAAAGTTTTGATCCAACTCTTGGTGGGTTAAAAATGGCTCAAAAATACTTGGATCGGGATAGCGTAGAGTATTCACTATTAATCAATGACAGTAAAGAAAAAGAGATGGCTAAAAAGACCCTTGATGCAGCAATTATGCTAATAGATCCCACATGGGGAGGAGTATACCAGTACTCCACAATGAGCGGATGGGATTACCCTCACTTTGAAAAGCTTGCAAAAATTCAGGGGGAATATATAAAAATTTATTCTTTGGCTTATGAAACATTAAAAGATTTAAAATATCTTCAAGCAGCAGAAAAAATTTATTCCTACCTAAAAAGCTTTCTTTCAAGTCCAAATGGGGTTTTCTACATAAGCCAGGATGCAGATTTAAAACCAGGTAAACACAGTAGTGAATATTTTAATTTAGATGATAATTCACGTCGCAAGCTTGGCATACCAAAAGTAGATAGACACATCTACTCAAGTCAAAACGGAATAATTATAAATAGCCTTGTTTATTTATATAAAGTATCAGAAAACAAGCAATATTTAAATGATGCTGCTACTGCAAGTGATTGGATTTTAAAACACAGGAAAATAAACTGTAGTATTTCTGAAACTATAAAATGGATGTTTCGTGACTGGACTTCACCTGACTCTGTTTTTAAATCCATCCAATGGATTATTACAAACAAAAGCTTTCCAGAACTTGGTTTCAGACATGATGAAAAAGATGTAGCTGGTCCATATCTAAGCGATTCTTTAAATATGGGACAGGCTTTTCTAAATCTCTATTCTGCTACAAAAGATCGGAAATGGTTAATTCATGCTGAGCAAACAGCAAGATTCATACAAAGAAATTTTGAAGCTCCTATAGCAGGATTTACTACAGCAAAATCATCTTGTGAAATATGCGCAGCCAGAAAACCAGATATCCTGACAGATGAAAATATTACTCTAGTTAGGTTCACAAATAACTTATTCAAATACACACATGACCTCTCATATAAGGAAATATCAGAGCATGGAATGAGATTTTTAGTTACTCCTGAAATAGCAACAGAAACTATTACAGAACCAGGAATATTGATCGCTGATTTGGAATCTAAAAGTTAAAAACATAAACACATTTAAAAAGTTTATTGATTATTTGTAAAAATTGTCTTACAAAGGATTATTTGACTCTTAAGATAAAACATGTTCAAATAGAGTTAATTTTTAAATAAATTATTTTATGAGGTCATTTGTGAAAAAAGTTCTTTGTTTATCTGCAATGGCAAATAGAAGCAGTCTTAATGGTAAGACTACTTGTGACAATGAATCAAACAGTTCCAGAGCTAACCTTAAGCCTCCTCCTGAAGAGAAATCAAAAGCAATATTTCCAAACAATCCAAGAGCACAGGAATTAGACACACGGTTTAGAAAAGGGCTATTATCTCTGACAGAGGTTCAAGAACTCAGACAACTAATTATTAATGATCAAAATAGATTTCTTGACGAAATTGCAAGAGAAATGGCTGATGAGATGTATTCTTAGTAAATTATTGATAATAAAAGTTTGGATTTTATACTTTATAGTAAATAGTTGCAATGACACCATTCTGTCTTATAATTTGATAAACATCTATAAAATTAAAAAGTTTACTGGCTTCCTTATCACGATTGTGCGACACAGAAACTACATAACTATTATGAATATCCCTGACTTTGTATAGCGAAGCTGCATGCCCAGCAGTAATATCATTTCTCAAAGAGTAAAGTTCGTATACAGTGTAAAGCTCATTTGGTTTCGGTAACCCATAAACATAGGTTACCGTAGAATTCTCTTTTGCATTTTTATTTAACCATTTTGAAGCTTCTTTAAAAGAAATTAACCAGTAATCATGCGTATCAGGCAATCCTTTCTTTTGTGCTCCATGTAGCCCACCAACAAGTTCATTAAAATAGAGATTTTCATATGGATATGTTAATGCAATTGCAGAAATATTTCCATATAAAATAAAGACAAAAAGAAAAGCTGTTAGTAAATTCCTGTTTTCTTTGCTCTTATTAACAATAAATTGCAATCCAACTCCTACAAGTATTGAAAATGGCAGAAGGAAAATAAGAAACATACGTAAACCATTCAAATATCTAAAAACACCTGGAAAGCATGGAATTGCAGGAGGAATTAATAACCATAAAATTAAAAGCAATATAAGCAACTCTTTTTTTCTCTTTAACAACTGAAAGAATCCTACAATACTGAATAACAATAA
>JAHFBE010000013.1:25620-40760 GCA_023250205.1 Candidatus Melainabacteria bacterium
CAATTATTGCTAGTAGTTTTTTTTGTAACATATTTAAATTCATTTATAAATTTTTCAATAAACACAGGCTTATCTTCTATACCCCAAAATGATGGCATATAAAAGGCAACAAATATCAATAAAAACACTATAGACCCTAAAAGAATTTCTTCTTTATATTGGTAAAGCAATTCTTTTACTTTATTCGAAGATTCACGAGGCAAAAAAAACATCCATATTAACAAAATTAGAATCAGAATAATTGAATATAATTTAATACTTGATGACAAAGCAAAAAAAACAAAAAATAAATATAAGTATTTGGAGCTATGTTTATTTATCCATTCAATAAAGCAAAACATAGATAAAGAAAAAAAGATGAAGAGTGGAATATCTTTTAAATCATTAAAAAGAAAACCAAAAAATTCCGGGAAAGTAAGTAGAGAAACAACTGAAACAATTGCAATTAATGTATTAAAGTATTTTTTAACGAAAAAATAGAACGGAAGAATAAATAAACTACTTAAAAAAGGCAAGACAATAAGTCTAGAAGTTATTGGATCTAATAACCCTAATCTGTCATTTAATAGGCGTTTTGACAGATCCGCCAGCATAAATGAAAAAGCACCATGGAACTGACTTTTAACAGTGTCCATATCACATTTTTTTGAAATCAAATAATTTAGATTTACTTCCCCTTCAAGGAAATTTTTTTTGTTGTCTATATTGAATCCATGGTCATTGAAAAAGAATGCACACACTATAAAAAATAATGTGGAGAAAATACACAGAAGAAAAATTTCCTTATTAAGGGTTTTGAATTTAAGCATTAAAGGTTGAAAAAGTTCTTACATTTATAAAGTTTAACAGAGTCAATGATCTAACAAACATTCTTTAAATACTAAAATCATACAAGAAAGCATAAGCTCCATTAGATTTAAAATAGCCTACTTCTAGACCTACCTTACGCAGATGATTTAAAAACAAATTCATCTCATTTCTATATAAGTGTGAAAATACGAACCATACTCTTTTCTTTCCACGCAAAGAATTAATATCTTCAATATATTGCAAAGGATTTTCCCTTGCCCTGCTGCCAAGAATTATAGTATTAAAGCCGGATTTTTCATAAATCCTTTTTATACCTGCATTAAGTGCTGGGTCATACTGAGATTTTTCTGGAATCAAAGAATCATTAAAGCCATATCTTTTTGCATAATATTTGTAAGCATACTGTGCTGAATAATACACATAGAGGATATCATCTTCTCTTATTTTTCTTTTCACATAACTCATGACAGGTTTTATTTCTTCTTCAAATTTAGGATTTATTAAATTTGTCCATGATGTTGTTAAAGGTTGAAAAAAAACTAAAACAATAAATATCGGCAACAAATAAATCATTTTGAATTTTTCACACAACAAAGAAATACCACTTAGAATAAAGATAATTAATCCTGGAACAAGGAATAATAAAAGCCTTTCATACATAGGATAAAGATTTAAACCCGATGCAATCACTGTAATTAATAATGGGGAGCCTAAAACTAAAGATTCTTTTTTCTTTGAAAGAAACATTGATATAACTCCTGCCAAAAAAAGAAGCTTAGGAATAGGACTTGTAGAAAGTCCTATATAAGACATAAAATGAGCAAATAGATTCTCTAAATGTGTATAAGTTGGAGGAAGCGGGATAAAGGAATAAAATCCAAAATTCCTTAACTCTCTACTATCAAGATTAGACAAATGAACCTTATATAAGATAAAAGCACTAATAAGGCTTTGTATCCAAAAACACAAAATATAATTTAAGTTTTGCTTGTTTTTTTGTAAAAGATAAATTCCAGTTAGTGCTAAAAGAGTCCCAAATAAAACAAAAATAGCAGGAAAAGAAAACCAGATTAATACAGATGGGAGCAAGTATAAAATAAATCTTCTTATCCTGCTGAAAGATTCCATTTTATCTATCTGTAAGACTATTATAAAGATCAAAATAGTAATTAATACATCAGAAGAATATTGCTTTACTTCTGCCGAATAATAAATCAGTCTGTTTAATATAGCAAAAAGACTTACAGCACACAAGGAATAAACAGGAGATAAAAGTATAGTTGAAAGCTTAAAAAAGAAGAATAAAGAAGCAATACCACACAATAATGGAAACAATCTAAGCATAAATTCAGAGTCCCCTAAAAACAGAGTTAAAATTTTCTCAATTAATAAAAACCCAATTGGAGCACCCTGGTTATAATCAAGTTTTTGAAACAACTCAGGGATTGTTTTATTAATAATGTTTAGACTAACCATTGCTTCATCAATCCATAGAGATCGATTAGTAAAATACTGAGCAAGCCTGAGGAAAATCCCAAATGTTATAACAAGGTATGCAATTATGCTCTTATTTAAAGTCACAGTTGTTCCTTCTTAAGAACCTGTACTATTTTTCTAGTTAAAGGCTTTACTACAGTCTTTGCTACATGATCCGAATTTGACATTTGGTTTTTATCAAACAAGAGCTTTAATTTATTTGAGGGAATATATTTAACATTTGGATATTTATTAGAAACAAGAAGCAACTCTCCCTCAACCTGCTGAAAATAATTTTGAAATCCACTATCACTATACAGCCCGTTATACATTGGACCATTTATTAAATAAACCTTGAATTGATATTTTTCAGACAATTGAAAAATCTTTTCCATATATTCTCTATTTATTTTTGAAATAGAAAAGTTTTCTATTATTCTAAGTTTTTGAATATGTAATTCAGCATCCTTTAAAACTTCTTCCGGGTTTGCTTCTCCTCTAGTACTGCCATCTTTAAGCATAATATTTTTATGTTTCTTATTTTTATAAATTGCATTTTCAGCAATACGACGTAAAGTAATGTTCTTAGAATAAATTGGAAGGTATTGTACTATGTGTAATTTAATTAGATTATTTAAATTTGAAAGACCTAAAGGGATCAAGTTATTCCAATAACCATACTTGAAAGGAATTTCCGAATAGCATGTTATATCAAAATTTCTTTCCCAAATATCATAAACATGCACAATTAAAACATTTTTAGGAACACCTATGTTTTTGATTAAGTATTCCAACATCAAATAATCTCCAAGTATAAGTGAGTTCCCTACAGTACATAAATTAGTAGCTGACTTATTCATCCTTAATTCAAAATACTTTTCATCAATCCCACAGGTACAACTTGAATCTCCAAGAATAACCCAATCAACTGGTTTTGATAAATTAAAAAGTTTTCTCCATTTTCTTTTTATTACCATTGATTGGCTGTTTATATTACAGTCATTACAAAGATATATAAAATAACAATTAATAATGAATATAAATAGAAATATTCCTAGAATCAATGTTGCTAACCTCTTTAAAGGCTTTGATGATTCATTGATTTTCACTTTATTCTCTTTCATTTAACAAATATTCCAAATTAAAATTTGAAGTAAATGAACTCTATAGATTCCCCTGCATGAAAAACAATTATTGATATTAATAAAATGCTATACACAGGAATCCTCACGACATTACTTAATTTTGTTAGAAACATAAGATCATTTTTTTTATATTGAATTATCTGAATAACAAATAATGGCAGAGAACAAGCAATCAAGCACATAAGAAACTCTTGAGAATGACTAGAAAAGGCTATCCCAATGCTTAAAATCATATGAATTAATTGTTTAATTGACTCAACTCTAAATATAAGTAACCCAAAAGCAATAAGGATAAACATTAAAAGCATTTGAATAATATTAATCACTGTAGATTTATTACTATTTTGGCTCACGCTTTTCTCTTTACCTATCATTCTATAGATAATTAAAAGTAATCCATGGTAACATCCCCATAAAACATAATTCCAACGAGCGCCATGCCATAATCCTCCTAGAAACATTGTAACCATAAGATTTCTGAAAGTTTTCCATTTACTTTCCTTGTTACCACCAAGTGGAATATATAAATAATCCCTGAACCAAGTGGACAAAGAGATATGCCATTTTGACCAAAATTCACTTGGGGATTTTACAAAATAAGGGAGATTAAAATTTAGCATCAAATCAAAACCCATTAATTTTGCAACACCTCTCGCAATGTCAGTGTATCCAGAAAAATCACAATATATTTGAATCGTAAATGCAAAGGTAGCTAATATTATATCCACCCCCTGGTAATTTAAAAAATCATTAAACACTTGATCACTAACAAAACGTAGATTGTCTGCAATTACAAGCTTTTTAAAATATCCCCATAAAATTAGAAATATTCCTTCATCAATATAATTTAATTTTATTACCCTTGGTTTTTCTATTTGAGGTAAAAGATTAGATGACCTCTCAATTGGTCCAGCTACTAATTGAGGGAAGAATGATCCAAATAATGCAAATTGAATAAAGTCACTTGAAGGCTTAATCTTATTTCTATAGACATCAACTGTATATCCTATTTTTTGAAAAGTATAAAAAGAAATTCCGATTGGAAGAGCAATATTTAAAATAACCTGTTTAATATGAAAACCAAATATATTCAACAAATGTTCAGCATTTTGAGAGAAAAAATTAAAGTATTTAAAATAGAAAAGTGTTATTAAACTCAAAAAAATTGATAGCCCTAATATTAGTCCCTTATTTTTATCATTCGCTTTATATATTAATTTTCCTGTAAGAAAATTCAATACAGTAAGATACAGTAATAAAAATAAAATGTTCCAGTTTAGCCAACTATAAAACACATAACTAGCTATTAATAAAAGATAATTTTGTAAATCAAGATCTTTTTGAAAAAAGAGATAAAGAACATAAATTAGTAAAAAAAATACTACAAAGGTTATTGAATTAAACAACATTTATATCTAGTATAAGTGCTTAGTTAAAAGAAAATCATTTTTGTTAGTAAATTCTCACAAAAAAAATCTGTTAAAAGTGACAAGTGACTCACTTAAAAATCGGAGTGGGAGGGATTCGAACCCTCGGTATAGCTTTTGGCCATACAACATCTTAGCAGGATGCCGCCTTCGACCAGCTCGGCCACCACTCCAATATTACTCACTGAAATTTTCAGAATGCTTACTCATTTTATCAACTATCTCTTTTAAAAGATATAAACTTGTTTTTCCAATCATTACCAAAGATTTTCAGTAAAAATACTTTATATACAACATATGCTAAAGGCTTCAAATGTTAATATTTACAATCATTTGAATAATTCTTAATCCTAAATGAAAAAAATAAATTCTATACAACTTATACTGTCAGTTTTAATTTTATGTCTCGTATTATTTGGTTTGAATATAGCTGTATCTACTGCACAAGATGGAAACACTCCATCTTGTGCAAACTGCGATAAAGGAACATTACCAACCTGTACCAACTCCCAAACTCCAAAATGCCCATCTGGTAAAGGTGAGTTATCTTGTCAACCTATAGGAGCAACATGTACTGCTGTTTGTCTCATGAGCAATTCAGCCGATCCTGATGCTGATTTTTGTGAGTCATTAACTTCAACTAACAATTCATCTGGTTCAATTCCAATTTCTAGCTCAGGAAGTTTTACCACAGCAGGACTAAACCCAAATTTTATCGGGATCTGGAAAGGGAAAAATATAAGATCAAATGTTAACCCAAACAGTTTAATTGGTTGTACTTCAATATTAGGCTGCTCACCTCAAAAATTACACTGTAAAAACAATCAAATTCTTTTACCAAAAATTTGCACTAAATGTGAAAGTTGTATAAAAGCCTCCAGAACTATTACATTAAATCTTTGTTCTGTTAATGGACAATTAACCGGATCAATAAACCATACTGGGATTCTCAATGAAGGGATGATTATTTCTCAAACCCTCCTGACAGATAATATAATTCTATTAAATATTCAAAATAATGATGGAGGAATCTCTACGCTTACTCTTATTCTTACAGGAAATAAGAAGTTAAGCGGGACATTTTCTTATGGTATTAGCTTTGATGCATCAAAAACAACCTTTGAAAATTCCTGCCTGTAAAGTTCTTTGTAGATAATAAGTAAGTAACAAATCATCGATATTTTAATTAATATAAATATATTCCACTTATTACCTTGACTAATTAATCTAAATGGTAAGATACTTTAGCGTTTGAATTAATATTTGGGGGATATGTTAAAAATGAAAAAATCAGATCTTTTTCTAGCACTTACATTGGCTCTTGTTATTAGTTTTAGTTTTTTAAGCATAAAAACTTCAACAAATAAAGCTATTGGTCAAACAAGCTCAAGCTCTTCTTCCGGTGAAGTCTCTAGCTCAAGCAGCTCTAGTGGAAGCACAAGCTCTTCATCTTCCGGTCAAGCTTCCAGCTCAAGTAGCTCTAGTGGAAGTACAAGCTCTTCATCTTCCGGTGAAGTCTCCAGCTCAAGTAGCTCTAGTGGTTCATCCTCTTCAAATATTTCTTGTACTCCTCAGTTTACAAACTGCTCATGTATGACTATCTGCGCAAGACAAGACATCATAATAGGTGCATGTAATAATCCTTCCTGCACTGATATGTTAGATTCATCCGTTACCTGTGGAGAAGCTAATGGTGAATGTGTAATCACTTCAGGTGGAACAAGCACTTCAAGCAGTAGCTCAAGTGGCGCCTCAGCAGAACTAAACTCAAATTTCACCGGTGTATGGAAAGCTGAATTACCAAAACCAAAACTATCTTCATCAAGCAGCTCATCTGGCTCTTCCTCTTCATCCAGCAGCGGTAATTTGGAAGCACAAGTAGCTTCAAGTAGTGGAAGTTCAACTCCTGAAGGACCAAAAGGTTCAAGGGTAATTACTTTTAAACTCTGTGTAAAAAATGGTGAGTTAGAAGGTACCGTTCAACAAGGAGGCGTTCTAAACATGGGAGTCATAGTTTCTCAGACAATAGTTCTTCCTGATGAAGTCTCTATTAATGTTGAAGGTGAAAAAGGTGCCAAAGCAACTATAGATCTTAAATTAACCGGTGAAAGAGAATTTATCGGGACATTTGCTGATGGCCGTACATTTAAAGCCAGAAAACTTAATTCATTTAAATCCTGCTTAGCACCTGGTGTTAATCCAAACACCAGTGAAGGTGGAAGTATGAGTGGTATGTCTGATCATCCAGGAAATAATGACATTGGCATGTCTAGTATGGGTGGTCCTAGCATGGGTGATCCTGGTATGGGCGATCCTGGCATGAGTGATCCTGCTTCAAGTAGCGGAAGTCCAGATGGTATGGGCGGTCCTGGTATGAGTGATCCTGGCATGGGTGATCCTGGTTCAAGTGGCGGAAGTCCAGATGGTATGGGCGGTCCTGGTATGAGTGATCCTGGCATGGGTGATCCTGCTTCAAGTGGCGGAAGTCCAGATGGTATGGGCGGTCCTGGTATGAGTGATCCTGGCATGGGTGATCCTGGTTCAAGTGGCGGAAGTCCAGATGGTATGGGCGGTCCTGGTATGAGTGATCCTGGCATGGGTACCCCTCCTCCTGTATAACTCAATAACAAATTAAAACCTGGAAAAGAAGAAACCCAGACAAAATGTCTGGGTTTCTTCTTTCTATGAAAGCTTAGCTTGTCTAAGCTTTCATTGGTAAGGACCATTGAAGGCATATAATTACTATATGAAAAAAGATAGTTTAATTACACTTAGTCTTTTTACATTACTTTTAAGTTTTATTTTTCTATCTTTAGAGAAAAGTGAAGGACGGTCAGATTTAACCTCTTCAAGTTCAAGCAGCTCAGGAAATTTAAGCTGTATCACTGACACTGACTGTCCTTTAGGGCTTTGCTCTAGCAGTGGTACATTTAGAAATTATTCCTGTGGAGATGGTATTTGTAATCAAATATTTTATTTTGCTGATCCATGTCAGTTTCAGTCCCCAGAATTAAGTAAAGATTTTAATGGTTCATGGAAAGGAACAACCTGCAAAAAATGCAAAGATGCAAAAAAAATTACTCTGGACTTCTGTATAAAGGGTAAAACTCTTGAAGGAGCTGTTAGTATTCCTGAATACATTGAATCTGGAGTTATAACTTCTCAAAGCATAATATCTGCCACCGAAGTAAAAACAATCGTTGAAAATCAAGTTGGCATAACTAAAGAAATAATTTTTTCTATAAATAATAAAAAGTATTTAAATATCCTGGGGTCAGATAGCAATGTTTCTTTAAAAGTAAAAAGAGCAGGCAATTCAAAAAATTGCTTAAAAAAGATTGCGGGCTCAGGCAAAAATAAAGACGGGATCTCTCCTGATACAAGAATAAGAACAGCAGGGGTACAAAAAAGAATTGCAGACATTAAAAAAGGAGAACTGGTTCTTAGTGATGAGGAAAAGGCTGTAAGAGTAAAGAAAGTTAGCAAAGCCCCAGTAAAAAACTATAAAGTCCTGAAAGTTAAATTAAATGATGGCACTATATTTGAAGTTAGCCCTGGTCATCCAACTGCTGATGGACGAAGGTTTAAAGAGTTAAAAATGGGAGATATTTTAGATAATCGAATGGTAGTTGAAACCAAATTAATTCCTTATATTTATAGCCATATTTACGATATATTGCCTGATTCAAAAACTGGGAATTATTATGCTAATGGTGTGTTAGTAGGAAGCACACTTAAATAAAACTTATTATTCAAACGAAAAGGTATCTTTATACCGACTTCTAGTATTGTTTTGTTTTTTACAACTACTTGCTCCAGATGATGAAATACTTTCTTCTCTCTTTTTATCTTTTCCAATAAGGAGAACACTTGTTCTTGATTTAAAAGGAACTTTAGGAGTAATTCCACTTATTAATTTCCCATCATCGGAAATAGAGATTGACATAGCACAGAATTTCCCAGAACGAAAACAAACCTTAAAATCATCTTTAAATTTTGTACTATCAACATATCCATCTATAGTAAACTGAGCACTTTCTTTACTTGATGCTCTGGGTGGACTGATGCTTCTAAAAATAGGTCCTGAATTTAAATCAGTTATAAGGCTTACAGAATCACCCTGTAATTCAGGTATTAATAAAAATTGTCCGTAAGGATCAATCGATATAGAACTTTCATTCACATCACTAGAAACAACATATTCACATAAATTTGAGAGATCATTGAGTCGAAGAACTTTTATCTTTTTTCCATTATTGTCTAATAAAAGGACTAAGACATTATTTCCATCAGGTGTAATTTGTACATCCAATATAGTATTACTATCTTTAATTTGTATTCTTTTTTCAATATTCATTCTCTTTAAATCTGAAGCGTCAACTTTATAAATCACTATCTGATTTTTACCGTCTATTTCAGAAGCAGATACCACAGATGTTCCATCAGGACTAATTGCTGAACGTGTTTTACCTTGTTGTGTGTTGCTTAAAAATCTTACAATTAATTCACCTTTATCCAAATCTACAAGATATAAAACATGCTTTCCACCAAAAGAAGAAATAACACTTTTTTTACTTTTCAAATCAAAACTAACATTACTAAGAAAAGCCCCTACTTCAAAAAAAATATCTTCAGGGATATCTATTTTAGTTATTTTTTTTACTCCAACATTATAAATCCCAATTGACTGGACAAAAAGACTTTTAAAAGTTATTACAGCTGTTTCAAAATCCGAGGAAAGTTCTATTGAATTAGCAATGTCAGGAATCTCAATGCTTTGTGTAATTTCTCCTGTTGTTGAATCAATTATATATAATTCAGGGGCATCAGAATTATTACTGCTTGCAAGGATCTCACCTCCTTCTTCGTCAAGAAAACTAGCAACATTAATACCTTCGTTATTGGTAACCTTAGAAACAACATTAGATTTTTCTTGCAACAAATATGGAATAATAGATTTTACTGTATTATTCTCAAAATCTAAGACATGAATCAATGAACCAGAAGAACTTGAAGAGCTTACAGTTTCTGATATTCTGGTTTCTTTATACATTAAAGCTTTTTTACTATCATTACTAATATCAATTTTAAATGGGACGTTCCCTGTATTATTTTCATTTATAAAAAAAATGCGATCGTCTCCTATCATGTTTGATGAAAAGTCTATTTTTCTCAAATATGGGTTAGAAGCTGAGTCCGTAATTAGGAAAAAGTTACCGGTATTTGAGATTTCTACACCACTTATATTTGTTAAACACTGTTGCTCATTACAAGTTTGAATAGAATTAATAGTTTCAGCTTTTGATATAAACTTCAACAAAACAAATATTAAAACCAAGATTCCAATAGAAGTAAAAATTTGTTTTTTAGCAATCATTCTATTCTCATTACTATAATTAAAGAAATCAGAGACAAAATCCAATACTCATTTTAGTATAGCTATCCCTAAGAGCTTTACTTTACATAACAGGGATAGTCCTTAAAATAGCCTTTATGAGGATATAAAACACGGGAAGAAGTCGTATATGTTATATAGCAGTGTTTAAAATCAATAAAGTTATTTTTTATGATTAAAAATTTATTTACGAGTTTGTTTATTTTAATGCTATTTTTTGGTTTTAGTATTCAGCATGCCAAAGCTGGACCTACTACAGAACAATTTTTAGATAACTTAAACCTAAATGCTAATTTACCGATATCAGATGTTGACTGTAAAGCTTCAGGTAGTTTAGGTAAACTGATTGACAAACAAATTAGATTTATGTCTCGCGGAAATGCATTTTTTGTCAGTACTGCAGATAAAAAAATGGCTATCTTTGAATCAGGTTCTGGTTCATCACCAACTAAAACATATAACGCAAATGTATTTATAAAAGCTACAAATGTGTCTGATGCTAATTTAAGAAATTTACTTGTTAGTAAAAAAATAGTTATTACCAACAATGCACAGGTAATTTTTGCTTTATATGTTACGGAAAATAATGTCCAAAAAACTTACTTATATGATGGAGCTATAGAAGATTCTATTGTTAGTGTATTATTCAAAAATGTGGGTAATTCAAATAATAAAAAATATATTGTTGTTGATGGAATTGTAAGTATTTATTTTCCACGTCCTCCTCAAGCTCTTAATGGAGGTATTGCTCTTTCTGGTCCAGGTGCCATTCTTTGTAGTTACAAACAACTCCCCCTTGATGATGATTATCTTCCTGGAATAGAAGAAGCCTTTGACGGAAGCTTAGTAGGTGATATTAAAAATGCTGCTGGAATTTGATTTTTAATTATGTATCTTACATTTTGATTTGCTATTATTAGTTTGTAATAGCAAAGATCCTTACATATTTGTAACTATAGGCTTTGTCTAATTTAGTTAGCAAAGCCGATCAAGTGTAAAGTCTTACAGAAGGAAGCTTCAGCTTGTCTGAAGCTAATAAAAATGGCAAAGAAGGTTTTAATTATAGGCTGGGATTGTGCACCACCCGACTGGGTTTTTGACAAATGGATAGATAATCTACCCACTTTAAAGTCTCTTTTAAAAAAAGGATTATATGGAAATTTAAGAAGTACAATTCCACCCATCACTGTTCCTGCATGGCAGTGCATGTTAACCAGCAAAGATCCAGGACAATTAGGAGTATATGGTTTTAGAAATAGAAAAGACTATAGCTATGATGGACAATATTTTTCAAATGGCGCTGATATTCTAGAACCTGCTGTCTGGGATATTTTAGGAAAAAATAATAAGAAATCAATTCTTGTCGGTGTTCCACAAACATATCCACCCAGAGAAATAAATGGTCATATGGTTACATGCTTTTTAACTCCAAGCATTAAATCCCAATATACTTACCCAAACGAATTAAGAGACGAAATAGAAAAAAATATCGGGGAATACATCCCTGACGTAAAGCATTTCAGAACTGAAGACAGGGATTTTATCTTAAAGCAAATTTACGAAGCTACAAAAACCAGATTTCAGACTTTCAGACATCTCTTAAAGAATAAAGAGTGGGATTTCGCCATGATCGTAGAGATGGGGACAGATCGTATTCATCATAGCTTCTGGAAATTCTTAGATCCGAGTCATCCAAAATATGAGAAAGGAAATAAATATGAAAATGTTATTCCTGAATATTATAAATATCTTGATAATGAGCTTGCAGAGACATTAAAACTTGTTGACTTAAATGAAACCTCAGTAATGGTCGTTTCAGATCATGGCGCAAAAGCAATGGTTGGCGGTATTTGTATAAACGAATGGTTGATCAAAGAAGGTTTACTAACATTAAAAGAATATCCAAAAACATTTACCCCTATTGAAAAACTTCAAATTGACTGGGCTAAAACTAAAGTCTGGGGTTCTGGCGGATATTATGCTCGTATTTTCTTGAATGTCCAGGGAAGAGAACCAAATGGGCAAATCCCTGCAAATGAGTATAAAAAGTTCAGGGCAGAGTTGAAAGAAAAAATTGAAAACATAAAAGATGAGCAAGGAAGAAAATTAGCTACCATTGCTTATATTCCAGAAGAAACCTACAAAGACGTTAAGCGAATACCGCCAGATTTAATAGTCATTTTTGATGAGCTTAGATGGAGATCTGTCGGCAGTGTGGGAATAAACTCTGCCTATACATATGAAAATGATACCGGTCCTGATGATGCAAATCATGCACAAGAAGGCATGTATCTTTTATATAATCCAAAACATATTCTTTCAGGAAAAAGAAATGATAAACAACATCTAATGGATATTGCACCAACCGTTTTAGATTTACTCGATGTTAATATCCCAAGTGATATGCAAGGGAAATCACTTGTTGAAAAAAATCTTGTGACACAATGAAGGGAGATGTCATTCCCAACCTGATTGGGAATCCAGCACAAAAAAGCTATTGTAGTTAATCTGGATTCCCGCTTTCGCGGGAATGACAAACAAAAAAATGAAAACGATCTGGTTTTGTGGGAATAATGAGGATACCTTAATTATAATTGCTGAATTCCTTGGAGAAGAGTTAATAAATAGAGATAAAAACGTCGAATTAATAGTACAAAGTGAAGTTCGTGAAATCTTAGGACGTGGATTAAAAGATACTCCTGAAGATAAAGCTACTTTTACTGATCGATTAGGATTCCTGGGGAATCTACTTCACAGAAATGACGTGTTTGCACTTATTGTTTCAGAGAATGCAGCATTAAACGATAGAAAAACAGTAAAAGAAAATTATAAAAATTATCTCCAGATAAATCTTGGAGATAAAGATGATTTATGTAATGTAGAACTCAATACAAAAAATGACATAAAGTCAAACGTCAAAAAAATAGTTGAATGTTTAATAAAAGAAGGTCTTATTCCAGAAAAGGCACAGGAAGTATATTCTGAAGAGGAAGAGGAAGAGATCAGGAAAAGGTTAGAAGATTTAGGATATGTTTAAACTGCTGAGTAAGTTTTACTCTCAAATAATTTCTCCAACAATTCACTAATATGTTTTTCTTCTAATTTTATTTTATTGAAGACCGTCATTCTGTCAGATCTTGTCTGTGGAGCAAAGATAAGAGCTTCAATTAATTGTTCTTTTGTAATTCCAAGCGATGATAAAGTAGTTGGCAATCCAAGGTATCTTAAAACAGCTCTTAACTCCTGAAACATCTCTTTAGAAACATATCCTAATTCAGACCTAATAAAAGTAATAACATACATTCCAAAAGCTACCTGAACACCATGTGGTTTAAATCCACCAAAAAGCTCATCCACCGCATGGCTTATCAAATGTTCAGCTCCACTTGCAGGACGGCTAGTACCAGCAATTTCCATTGCAATGCCAGATAAAACTATAGATTCAATTATCATTTTTAAGTTATTTTGTAAAAACTGCTCTTTTGATTTATTTTGTAAAATATAATTTTTAATCTGGGTAAAAACACATAATGCAGCATTTTCTGAAATCATTACCGCATAGTCATCTATATACTCATTCTTCCCTTTACTGGCTAGTTTCCAGTCTTCAATAGCAGATAGATTTGACAACAGATCCCCTACACCACTAACTAAGGATTCTTCGCCACATTCTTCAATAAGATGCATAGGAACAAACAATGCAATTGGCATAGTAGCACCAAGACTCACATATCTATTTTGTTTTTCTTTTAGAACTGAAATGGGAGAACAAATACCATCGTTTGAAATTAAAGTGGGAATACTTACAAACGGAAGATTATTAATATGTGCGGCATACTTTGCAGTGTCAATAGCTTTTCCACCACCGACACCAACAACCAAATCAAATTCAGGAAGTTGAAGCTGGTTTACATACGCAACTGAAGGATTAATCACCTGAAAAGTTTTCAGTTTTTCTACATGATCAAAAACAGCAACTTCAAGTTCATTTGTAATTAAATGATTTGGGGTTTTTGTAGTAATAAAAGCTATCTTTGAAAAGCTTTGCTCTTTAATAAAAGTTATAAACTCATCAGCCATCTCTTTATTTGAGTTCAGTAATTTTAATTTATCTGGAATATTGATTGAGTTCATTTTTGATTTCTTCTGATATTTGCTTTGCAATTCTATAATCCTCAGCGGTATCTATTTCAGTCCATGATTTTGCCGAAGTTGAAAATGGGAAAACAGATACTTCACTTAAGACATCTGCAATTGCATCTTCATAGTATATATCAAGCTTTTTGTTCTTAACATTTTTCTCAAGAGATTGAAGGAATTGCTCCCTTTCTAAGCCTCTTAAATAAGTAATTCCAATATACTCCCCAAGAGAAGAGTTGATTTCCAGTGCTTTATTAATTTGTTTAATTTCACCAGAAGAATCAACGATAACCTTCATACTTTCTTCTGTAAGCTTCTTTGTATCATCTATAACAAGAAAAGATTTCTGCTTATTAGTTTTCTTTATTTCCTCAATTAGATTCTTTAAAATCAAAGGATGATAAATAATATCTGAATTAAACAGAATAGTTTCATCATCCCAAATAGTTCTAGCTAAATATGCTGAATAAATATTATTGTATTCTTTATAATATTCATTAAAAATATATTTGACAGAGATTTTATTTCCCCATTTTTTAGCAATATGTTTTTTTAATATTTCAGATCCAAAGCCACTAACAATAGAAATTTCCAGGATCTTATTATCAACCAAAGTTTTTATAGATGTATCTAATAAAGTATCTTCAAACTCAATGGGTAAAAGACATTTTGGTAAATGCTTTGTAAGCTCACCTAATCTTTTACCTATACCAGCTGCTAATATAATGGCTCTTTTCATACTCCTTA
>JAHFBE010000014.1 GCA_023250205.1 Candidatus Melainabacteria bacterium
AGAGACAGTGAGCTTGAGTTTATTCTTGATAGATTTGAATCTTCTGTTGTAATTGTAGAAGCTGTTAGAAATAAGATTCCTCACAATGTATTAAATGCAAAGAATCATGAAAAGGAAGCTGGTATCGTTGCTCAGGCGGGAAGGCTTGGAGGAATTACTATTGCTACAAATATGGCTGGTCGTGGTACCGATATTATTCTTGGTGGAAATGCAGAATATTTAACGGCAGATGCTATCGCTAAGTTCAAACTTGAACAGGATAGCAAAGAATATAAAGAAAAGTGGAATGAACTATACCAAAAATTTAAGCAGGAGTGTGATGAAGAGCATGATAAGGTTGTTGAACTTGGTGGGCTTCATATTATTGGTACTGAAAGGCATGAGTCAAGGAGAATTGATAATCAGCTCCGAGGTAGAGCTGCTAGGCAGGGTGATCCTGGTTCTACAAAGTTCTTTTTATCTTTAGAAGACAATTTAATGAGAATTTTTGGTGGGGAAAAGATCTCACAGATAATGACTTTTTTGAAAGCTGAAGAAGATTTGCCCATTGAAGCAAAGATGGTTACAACGGCAGTGGAAGGTGCACAAAAACGAGTTGAAGCTCATAACTTTGATATTAGAAAGCATGTTTTGCAGTATGACGATGTAATGAATACTCAAAGAGAAGTTATATATAGAGAAAGAAGAAGAATCTTGGAAGGCAGTGATTTAAGTGATTCAATTGTTGAAATGATAAAAAATCATGCAGAAAATCTTTTATATATTCATATTAATCCTGATACACCAGTTGAAAGCTGGCAGGATGAAGCTTTGCCAGCCCTTCTTAAGGCTGCTATAGCTGATTTCCCCACTTTGAGTACTACCCTTATTATTGATAGTTTAACAAATAGAAGTTTTGATGAATTAAAAGATGCTTTAGAGGAGTCCGTTTTAGATGCATATTCGATTAAGCAAAAAGAACTAGGCTTGGAAAACATAAAAGAAATAGAACGTCAAATCATGCTTCATATCATTGATACGAAATGGATTGATCATTTGCATAACATGGATGCTTTGCGTGATGGTATTCATTTAAGAGGCTATGGACAAAAAGATCCTTTAATGGAATATAAAAAAGAAGCCTTTGATATGTTTGAACAGTTATTGTTGGATATAAAACGTGAAGCCGTAATATTACTTATGCATGCTCAACTTGAGTCAGCAGATCATAGCTCAGAAGAAGAAGAGCAAGTGGACGAAGAAAATGAAGAGGATGAAGAAGAAGTTGAAGTATAGATTTATGAAAATTCTTTCGCTACAAAATCAGTGCTGAAATCTCCAGAGATAAACTTTGGATGCTCTAAAACTTTTAAATGAAATGGTATTGTGGTTTGGATTCCTGTTATTGCAAACTCATCAAGTGCTCTGATTGCTCGTTTTATTGCTAAATCTCTAGTTCTGTCCCAGACTATTAATTTCCCAATCATAGAATCATAATATGGAGGGACTTCATACCCGGTATAACAGTGGCTATCTACTCTGACTCCTGGACCTCCTGGGACAATATATCCATCAATTCTGCCAGGACAGGGGGTGAAATTCTTATCAGGATCTTCTGCATTTATTCTAAATTCAATTGCATGATTGCTTATTTTTATATCATCTTGCTTTAACCAAAGTTTTTCACCAGCTGCAATTTTTATCTGGGCTTTAATAAGATCTATATTTGTAACAGCTTCAGTGACCGGGTGTTCAACCTGAATCCTTGTATTCATTTCCATAAAGTAACAATTTTTACTGTCTAAATCCAGAATGAACTCAATCGTTCCTGCATTTTTGTATCCTATGGATTTAGCAGCATTTACTGCATAAGAGCCAATTTTTTCTCTTAATGCATTGTCAATGTGTAAACTTGGTGCTTCTTCTAGCAGTTTTTGGTGTCTTCTTTGTACTGTACAATCTCTTTCTCCGAGGTGAATAACGTTTCCATGCTCGTCAGCTAATATTTGTACTTCTATATGTCTTATTCTTGTAACATATCGTTCAAGGTAAACCCCAGCATTTCCAAATGCATTATTTGCTTCCTGAGCTGCAGATTCAATACTGGAAATTAACTGTTCTTCATTATGGGCTACCCTCATACCTCTTCCACCACCACCTGCTGTAGCTTTTACAATGACTGGATATCCAATATTTTTAGCAGCTTCAATTGCTTTTTGGGAATTATCTATTAGCCCATCGATTCCTGGAATTACAGGAACTTTGGATTCTTTCATAATTTTTTTAGCGCTTGCTTTGTCACCCATTGATGAAATATTTTTAGAGGAGGGACCAATGAATTTAATTCCATGAGATTCACACATCTCTGCAAATGTTGCATTCTCAGCTAAGAAGCCATATCCAGGATGTATAGCATCTGCTCTACATAGTATTGCAGTGCTAATTATAGAAGGAATATTTAAATAACTATTTGCAGATCTAGCGGGTCCAATACAATATGCTTCATCAGCCAGCTGTACATGTAGCGAATTTGCATCTGCTTGTGAATAAACTGCTACAGTTTCAATCCCTAGCTCTCTTGCCGCTCTAATAATGCGGAGAGCAATCTCGCCTCTATTTGCGATTAATATTTTTTTTAACACTTTTTTGTGTATTGAGTATTGAGTATGGAGTATTGCGTATGGAGCATTGCGTTATTTTTTACGCCATACTCTTATACGCCATACTCGGTACTTTACTTAAGTTCTACTTTACCGCCAGCAGCTTCAATTTTTTTCTTAATTCCTTCTGCTTCGTCCTTTTTGACAGCGTTTTTCAATGGTTTTGGCGCTCCGTCAACAAGATCTTTAGCTTCTTTTAAGCCAAGTCCTGTTATTTCACGAACTACTTTAAGAACCTCAATCTTCTTATCGCCGGCACTTGTTAAAACGATATCAAATGCATCTTTCTCTTCTACAGCTGCTGCTCCGCCACCGCCTACTGCCATCATAGCCATAGGTGCTGCTGCGGTTACACCAAATTTTTCTTCCATCATTTTCTTAAGTTCAGCTGCTTCAAGAACTGTAAGTGAAGCAATGTCCTCAAGTAATTTTTCTGTTTTTGTTGACATGTTTTTCTCCTTTTTTATTATTCCTTGTTACCGGAATTCTTTTTAGCCACTTCCTCCGCAAGAAGAGCTATATCTCTAATTAAACTTTCAAATATTCCTACCATTGAAGCCGCGTTTGCTGTAAGTAATCCAGCAATTTGACTAAGTAGTACTTCTTTTGCAGGCAGACTTGCAAATATTTTAATTTCATCTTTTGAAATCAACTTACCATCAAGCATTCCACCTTTTATTTGTCCTTTTTCAATCTCTTTTATAAACTCAACAAATGTTTTAGCGCAAGCAGTAGGATCACCATAACCTAATAGTATTGCAGTTGGTCCTTCTAAGAGATTTTCAAGTTCACTTAAATTCGTTTCTTTTGCAGCAAGTCTCATTAGCGTATTTTTTGCAATTTTATAGTCGGCATTGTCTTTTCGAAGTCTTTTCCTTAGGTCTGTAATTTCAGCAACAGTAAATCCTCTATAGTCAGTGACTATAGTAAATGTGGATTTGGAAAACATCTCTTTAAAATTATTTACTACTTCTTTTTTCTCTTTTAGTTTATCCATGTCTTTTGTGTTTCCTTTATTTAAAATAAAAAACCTCACTTTTTAAGTGAGGCCAAAGAAAAGTAAATTAATTTTAATTTACCTCGGTTAGGTTTTCTTTTAAAAACGCTTTTGGCGCTTCCTAACTTTCTTTGGCAAAACGCAAATTAAATAATGGATTATCTCTTTCTAAATGTCAAATGGTATATCGATTTCTGGATGAAGTAATTATGTTTATGCGTATTGGAGAGTGCATCTTAAAGGACCCCTTATAGATAACATTTGTTCATATCCTACATTGTCACCATAATCTGATGCAAGGGGTAGATCTGTCTTTGGTCTTTGTTTTGTAAGAGGTTTACTTTGTAGTGCTTCTAATACTTCTGGTGCTTCAACTAAAACAACATTAATAAGATTTTCTTCTACTCTCCTAATATCAGCAATAGGAAAATTATTCCTGGGATTAACATAGCTGAAATCTCTCTGATAATTGGGTTGTCTTTGTAAAGTTAAAGTATTCGTCATAGATTCTTTTTACATGAAACGAGGTGCGGGACTAGTCTTCTTGTAATACTGACAGTAACGCAACGCAGCACTCAAGGCAAGAATGGCTCCTTCTGCGCCAATCTTTTGAGTAACTCCTGATGTTAATGGTAAACAATTTGGGAGATTTTGAACTTTTGCTGGTTGAGCTATTGCTGCTCTAAGTGCTGCAGGATTTTGCTTCATTAATTTTTGAAGTTCATTTGTAAATGATTCTGCAACGCTTGATAACTTTTGAGTCTGAGGTATATTGGCAATCTTGTTGCTAAGCGCAGTGTAGTTTCCTGTGAAATAACCAGGAAGCAAATTTTGCTTTCTTTCTGAATCTACTTTTACAAGATCGGCGGCCATATTTCCTCATTAGATTTAAATTCCGAACAAACAAATTTGATTTGCTCAAGATTTAAAAACTTAAACAGCCCTTAGAGCTATCTCGGGTAAACTACCAATGCTTGGTTATCCCAAGGTTAATACTTTAGAAATGCCCAATAAGCATGCCTAACACCTTCTGGCGATGTCTTTTGAGTCATTTCTGATACAAAGGGTAGATTTCCTAAAACAACAACTGATTTCTCGTCTATTCCTTCTTTTTTATGCTTTAAGTCTTCGCAAAGAGAGAGGTAACCATATACTCTTGCTGGAAGCCTTGCTTCTTTAAAAGCATCTTTTCTTAAAATACAGGCATTCTTTTTCATTCTTTTACTCTAACTTCTTCAAATATTACTTTTCTAGGAGAGTTGTTTCCTTACTATATACTTACCCCTCAGGGGTATCTATAGTTAGGTTTTACCCTAAACAGAATTAAATTAAAATGAGATTTCTCACACAGTAACTTTAACGAAGGCTTTACCTTCAAATCTTACCAATGAAACTAGTTTAATTTAGTTTGTTCTAAAAGAATCAATTTCTTTGGATCTAAGTAAACCCATAAATCACCAGGCCTCCACATGATAGTTTCTTCACCTGAATACATGTAGATTAAAAGTCTTTTAACTATTTGTTGAGCTTTTCCATTGTTTCTTCCGCGAGGATCATTAGCTAATTTTGTTCTTAGTAGAATCGCTTCTTTCCTAGTCTGACAAAAGGCTGGCCCTTGATTTGTGCTTCCGGATCTGCAGAGGACTGCAATCTTTCCATTTGGCTGTGGCCATCCTAAAACATATACGCTCATTTTTTTATATAGTGCAAGGCAAGCTTGCACTTCCTTCGGCCACTCTATTCTCTAATAGCTAGGCTTTGCAAAATAAATTTGACAAAGCCTATTATATGCAAGTGCATAAGAATTTGTGTTGTTAAGCATCTTCAGTATCTTAAGAATAGATTTTCTCCTATAATAGTTCCCCTAACTCTATCTTTCTTAGTATCCCATAAAGTAATACTTGCTTCTTTTCCAGGACATAAGGTTCCTAGCCCTAACTCTTTAGCAATTTTTAAATAATTTGATATTGGTCTTGAAGCGCATAGTAAAGCATCATGAATACTACAGATACCCCAATCCACAAGATTAGAAACACATTTTTCAAGAGGAGTTTGTCCCCCTCCCAGAGAACCATGCTCTTTTGCACTATTAAAAAATGCAGTTGAAACCATATCAGTTACTAATGAAAAATACTCTTTCCCCTTAATACGGTATAAAAATTCTATTACTTCTTTATTCACATGAAGTCCATCAGCAATTACCATACAACAAAGGTTCTTGTTTTTTAAAATTGAAAGTACTATTCCATCTTTATCAGGCTCTACAAGTCCTTCGTTTTTAAATTTAGACTCTAAAACCTTTATATTTGCAGAATTATTTCCTCTATGTGAAAACCCTTCAATTCCTTTCAGTGAGTTAAACATGTGAGTAACACAATGCAGCTTATATTGATTGATTGCTTTTTCACCTTCTTGAAAGGTTGCATTACTATGACCGATGGAGACTAAAATATCCTTTTTCTTTAAAAACTCAATTGCTTCACCTGTACGATCAAGCTCTGGAGCAAGTGTGAAAATTACAACATTGTCTCGTATAAGTGCTCCTAGATTCTCAATGGTTAAATTCTTTTGAACATACTTGCTTTCATGCACTCCATATTTTGTAATAAAAAAACCTTCGAGATGTATTCCTAGTATTTTAGCTCCAACATTTACCTTTGATTGCTTTAGATAGGAGTTTATATGTTCGATTAATTTTACAGTTCTCTCACTATCATTTGTAATTATTGTGGGGCAAAATGCTGTAACTCCTGACAAAGCAAGCTTTACTCTTAATGCATCTATTTCTTCATATAGTGGGAATTGCCAGAAATCACAATCATCATAACCATTTAATTGGGGATCGATAAAACCAGGTGCAATAATACAATCGGAACAGTCTATTATATCCAGGTTCGTTTCATTGTTCTGAGAAGTTATTAAGCCGTGTTCAATATAAATTTCGTTTGAAGTTATATTGCCTAAAGCTTTAACAAAGTTAACAAGCTTTAATTTAGATGATTTGTTTTTTACTACCATAAATGGAAATTATGACATCTTTTAAAGTCCATAGATTTAATATAAGTAAATGTTGGATGAGTACAAAGCTAAACACTAGAAAAGTCTTGGTAAAAATTAAAGAAATAATATATATTTGTAATTGTTCTGATTTTTTAAACTTGTATCACCAACACTTTCTAAGTATTAAACAAACCGTTAAAACCTAGACAAAGCAGGCTTTTTAGCATATTATCAAGTGTATCAATAGGATGGATACGGAGGAAATTTATGAATAAACAAGACTTAGTTCTACAGTTAGCAAATAAAGAACAGCTTACACAAAAGAAAGCTGATGAAATTGTTTCAACAACACTAGAATCAATCATGAAAGCCTTGTCAAAAGGTGAGAAAGTTACCTTGGTTGGCTTTGGTACTTTTGAAGCAAGAAAGAGAAAAGAAAGAAAAGGTAGAAATCCTAAAACAGGGGAAGAGATTCAAATTCCAGCAAGCATTGCTCCAAAGTTTTCTGCAGGGAAACAGTTTAAATCTTCAGTAAACAGAAAGTAAAAATTGATTCTAAATTTCAAATCTACATAGGAGCTCGATTAATCGAGCTCCTATTTTTTAGGTACACCTTATATAGATCGTTACTTGATAGATTGTATTCTTTTGCATAATGCTTGGAAGTCTCTTTTAATGATTTTCCATCTTTAATAGCCTTCTCCATCTTTTTTATTATCTCTTCTTTGGTTGTTTCTGTGTCTTTAATTTTTGTGTCTTGAAAATTAAGTACTAAGACTATTTCACCTTTTAACTTTTTCTTGTCTAATAAATTAACCAGATCTTTTATTTCCCCACACCAACTTTCTTCATATATTTTTGTTAGCTCTCTGGCGTAGAAAACATTGATATCTGGGTAATGAGTATAAATCTCACTGATATATTTCTTGAAATCATGTGGTGCAACATATAAAACAATTACTGAATTGCTAGTTGAAAATGATGAAATTAATTCATTCCTTCTCGAAGCTTTATCAGGAAGAAAACCTATAAATGTAAACTGATTAAATTTTATAGGACATATTGATAGTGCGCTAATTACTGCGCTTGGTCCTGGGATTGAAATTACTTTAATTCCCTCTTTGTAGACTCTTGAGATTAATTCTGAGCCAGGATCTGAAATTAATGGACTTCCTGCATCTGAAACAAGAGCAATGCAGCTGCCTGACTTTAAAAGTAAAACAACCTTTTCTGACTCATCCTTTTCATTGTATTTGTGAAATGAAATCAGTTTTGTCTTTATCTCAAAATGGTTTAAGAGCTTCTGAGTGACTCTTTTATCTTCACAAAGAATATAATCAACTTCTTTTAATGTTCTAATAGCACGTAAGGTTATATCTTCTAAATTGCCAATCGGTGTTGCAATTATAGATAGAACCCCTTCTTTGTTATATCTAGCTTTATTCATTTAAATGTCGGCACCCATAAAGAGCTCTGGTTGAAATAGTTTATCTAATAAAATATTCCGAACACTGGTGAGTTGATTATTGCTTGGATCTCTTGGTTTTTGTATATCAATTTTATAGTCTAGTAAAATCTTTCCTGGCTTCCCCCCAATGACTAGAATCCGGTCTGCTAGCTTTAGTGCTTCATCTACGCTATGTGTTACAAACAGAACTGTTTTTTTTGTCTTTGTCATTAGTCTTGATAGTTCTGTCTGCATAGCTTCTCTTGTCTGTTGATCTAGTGCTCCAAATGGTTCATCCAGAAGCAAAACTTCAGGATCTACTGCGAGAGCTCTTGCAATTGCTACTCTTTGTTTCATTCCACCAGACAACTGGTTTACTGAGTGATTCTTGTAATTTCCTAATCCCACCAAAGTTAAGTATTCAAGAGCTTTTTCTCTTACGTTGTTTTGTTTGTGCTTTTTTGTTGTTAAGCCGAAAGCCACATTATCTAAAATATTTAACCAAGGAAATAATGCATAATCCTGAAAAACAAGTGTTCGTGAGCTGTCAGGTCTGGTTATATCTTTTGAGTTAAATAAAACATTACCTGAAGTTGCTTTGATAAACCCGGCTATAAGTCCAAGAATAGTACTTTTCCCTGAACCCGAGGCACCAAGAATACATACAAATTCATTGGTGTAGATTTGAAAATTTATATCCTGGAGAATCAACTCATTCTTTGTGTTTCCACTAAATATTTTGTTTACATCTTTAAATTCTATTTTTGGATTTGTCATTTATTTTGACTTAAGATTATGTTAATCCCCATATTAACCTTACTCTTTTTTCGATTGAGCCAAAAAACAGATTTTCTGTTAGGAACCCAATTAAACCTATTGTTGTAATCATGGCAATTACTTGTGACATATCAGCAAGTGATCGACCAAGTTCAAGAGTTTGTCCTATTCCAGCACCGCTTATAAATAATTCTCCTGCTATTAATGCTCTCCATGCAAATGCCCAGCTTAAGCGCAAACCAGTTATTAATTCTGGTACCATTGCTTTGATTATTACATTTTGATAGAGATGTAATCCCCTGCTTCCAAGAGTTTGTGCTGCACGAATTAAATTCTGTGGAATGTTTTTCATCGCGTTTTTTGTGCTCAATGTAACTGGTAGAACAGCTTCTAGGATGATAATAAAAATTACCGCACTATCGGTTATGCCAAACCATAGAAGAGCAAGTGGAACCCACGCAACACTTGGTATTGACTGTAAGGCAAGAATTGTTCTGCCAAAGGTTACATCAAGAATGTAATATCGTGCGAGCAAAATCCCGATAATTATCCCAATGCCCAATGCCATGAAATATCCAATTAAGACTCTGACCAGTGAACTGATGATTGCAATTGTATAATTGCCGGTTACAAATCCATAGTAAAAACTTTCAAAAATAGAAAATGGAGCTGGAAGAATATAAGAAGGAATGTGACCTAATTTAACAATCATTTGCCAGATTGAAAACAGTAGAACAAAAAATGTAATTCTAATAAATGTTATTTTCAATTTTTTTATTCCTGTTCTTTGAACCCGTTTTTATAATATCCAGCAATTATGCCAAGAGTTTTAAATTCTTTCAATACATTCAAGTCTAAATTATTGTTAAAAACACAGCGATTAAAGGATTTTGCAATAATCTCTTTATTTATTTCTTTCTTGGAGATCCGGGAAATTGAGCTTCTTGTTATTTCTATTGCTTCTTGAGGATTTTCTGCTATAAATTGATTTGCTTTATTATGAGCTAAAATCAACTTTTCTATTAAATCCGGATATCTATCCATAAATCTTTTGTTTGCTACAAGTAATGTAACTGGATAAATCCCGTTATTAAAGATTGATTTTTCATCAACTAAAAGCATAGAAATTCCTTTTTCCATTAAAATTGTTCCCCATGGCTCCGGCAAACAAGCAGCATCGATTGACATTGTGAAAAAGGCTGTTCCTGTATCTTGTGGAGGGATAGCAATAATTTTTACTTTATCAAGCAAGTTATTTCGTTTTAAATAGATTCTTAGAATTAAATCTTGTGTGTTGCCATATTGTGGTATAGCAATTCTTGTATTCTCTTCTAGTTGGTGGTTTCCAACAATTACGGTGCCGCTATTTGCTGCATTTGCCAATAATTTGACTGGAATCTCTCTGTATAGTGCATTAATAAATGGTCCTGGACCAACATATGCAACATCAATCTGATTTGTAATAAATGCATCAATAATGCTATTTCCAACTACAAAGTGAAGAGGTCTAAAATTAATATTTTCCCCTAATTCGTCCCGAAAAAGATTTTTTTCAATGCCAACAAGAGCTGTTGAATGAGTAACGTTTGGCATAAAACCAAGCCTTACTGTTCTTCTGTCATCTTTCCTGCTACATGAAGTCAGGAAAAAAATACAAGAAATAGAAATCACTACTATAGTTTTGATATTCACTTTTAACAGAATATCATTGTTGATTGGAATTGATAGACTCTTACTTTAAATTTTTAACAAACTCTAAAAGTTCACTATTTGAAGGCATTCCGTCTATGATCCTTTGGAGCTTTCCATTCTTATCAATAAGAAAAAGTTTTCTGGATGAATATCCTTTAGCTTCTTGATATGTGCCATATTTCTTTGCTGTTTCACCACCTATATCAGCTAAAAGAGGGTGGGTGAAGTTAAACTTCTTAGCAAATGCTTCGTGACTGCTTACATCATCACAGCTAATCCCAAATACCTGTGTATTTGAAGCTTCAAATTTTGATAAGTCATCTCTAAATGCGCAGTTTTCAGTCGTACACCCAGGAGTGTCATCTTTAGGATAAAAAGCAAGGATTACATTCTTTCTACCTTTAAATTGTGATAAAGAATATTCTCCGCTTGGGTATGCTTTTAATTTAAACTCTGGTGCGTCTTGTCCAATTTGTAATTCTGTCTGAGTTGTCATATGAATCTCCTTTTTTATTTGTCATTGCAAGCCCGCCTTGGCGGGCGAAGCAATCTCACAAGAAAGTTATCATTTTTGTAAGATTGCTTCGTCGCCAGCGCTCCTCGCAATGACACAATTAATCTACTAACCTGCTTGCAGCTGTTTTCCAACAAATATTTCCCCAGAAAGCATCAATGTATTTTCCTCTTTCCGTGGCTTTGTAATCTCCAATGTATGCGTGTTCCCATACATCCATAACTAAAATTGGTTTGTAACCTGCAATATTTCCAATTTCATGATCAGCGACAAAGTGATTTGAAAGTCTCTTTGTAATTGGATCTTGGAATAGTACTGCCCAGCCAATTCCTCTCATTTTTCCTACATTCTTAAAATCATTTTCAAATGTAGTCCAATCCCAAAAACACTCAGTGATTTTTTTGTAGAGTTTTGAGTTTTGATCAATGGCAACACCACCGGGAGTCATATTATCGAAATAGTATTCATGTAAAACCATTCCATTATATTCAAAGCCGTACCTTCTTTTTAATTCTCCATACTCAGGAGTGCCGGATTTCCCAGCTTTAGTTAATTCTTCTACTTTTTGATTTAGGGTATTTGTGTTATTCACATAACCGGCGTAAAGTTTGAAATGTTCTTCTAATTGAGCATCTGAAATGCCTTTTAAACCTTTTAAGTGTGAAAAAGTCTTTGGTGTATAACCTGTAGTAGTCGTTGTCATATCATTGCCTCCTAAGCGATTTGTTAACTTTTTATAGAATACCCAATAACTGTTATTCTAATTTGTATTTAAACAATTAATCGAAATAAAAATTGAGATAGACATGTTTAATGTAGGGAAAGGGAGTAATTAATTCTTTCTTAAAACCATCCTTTTTAAGGATTAATTGGCTAATATTAAAAAGTTATTTTAAATTTTGTAATTTAATAAATCTATATGAGTCTAAGAATATTTGGTGTGGGATTTCTATCATTAGCTGTTTTAGCTGGCTGCCAGAGAGAAAACAATAGGGCTCCAGTTGTTGATAATAACGCTAAGGTTACTCCTGCACAAGTTGAAGAGAAAAAATCAGCACCTACTGTTGCAGAGGATGAGTTACCTTCTGTAGAAATAGAAAAAGTTCAAAAATTTATAAAAGCAAATAAAATAGATGCATTGTCATTTTTATCAAGTTCTCTTGGTCCCGGAAAAGTTACCATGGTTGGTGAACATCATGAATATGAGGCAAATCTACTGGCTAAATCAATTGCTGAATCACTTCCGATTTTAAAACAGCTTAAAAAACTTAAATATGTTTTTGTTGAAATAGATAGAAAACATCAAACTCAAATTGATAAAATTGACTATAGCTTGCCTGATTCTGAAATTAAAAATCATCTAAGAAAAATTGTGAAAGGTGGAAAAACTGAAGACGGGGTCTTTGATATTGTCATTTCAGCTAAGAAAAATTGTTTAAATCTTTTTTGCCTGGATTACTATCCTCCATTGTCAGATGGTAAAACATTAGATGATATAGAGAAAATCTCAGAAAAAGATCCATGGATAGCAATGGGCATGCAGAGTGCATGGAAAAATGATATTAATATTCAAAATGAACGAGATCAAAAGATGTTTGATTCTGTGATTGAAAAGTTGGGAAAAGAAGGTAATGGATTGATTTATATTGGGGAAAAGCATGTTAATAAAAAAGAACTCTCTAATAAGTTCTCCGATAGAGATAAAGATGTTTCTTATAAGTCACTTGGTAGTAGATTAGCTACTTATTATGGAAATAGTAATGTAACTTCAAGTAGATTTGTCGGCTCAGAAAGAGGATTTAATGGAATTCCGTCAAGGATTGATCCTGTCAGCAAATTTGTAGAGGAGACAAGAGAACCTATATTTTTACCTGATGTTCCTCCAGTGCAAGGTTATCCTTATATTTATTTTGGTGGAACTGATTATGTGGCAGTTGTGAATGCTCCTGAACTTAGTAGAAAGAAATAAATATTTAATTTTATTAGAGCGCCTTTTTTAAATACTGCCCTGTATAAGATTTGCTTACTTTTACAATTTCTTCTGGTATTCCTTCACAGACAATCTCTCCGCCTTTATCCCCACCCTCAGGACCAAGGTCTATAACCCAGTCTTCTTGTTTAATAACATCAAGATTGTGTTCTATTACTACTACAGTGTTTCCAGTGTCAACAAGTCTGTTTAATACAGATAAAAGGTGATCGACATCGTGCCAGTGTAAACCTACCGTTGGTTCATCAAGAAGATAAATTGTTTTTCCAGTACTGCGTTTGGAAAGTTGTTCTGCTAGTTTGACTCTTTGAGCTTCACCGCCAGACAAAGTAGTGGCAGGTTGTCCAAGTTTTATATATCCTAATCCTACATCAAGAAGTGTTTGTAACTTTACTTTTGCTTTTGATATGGCATCAAAAAACATCAGGGATTCTTCTACTGTCATATTTAAAACATCACTTATAGATGCCCCCTTAAATTTGACTTCTAATGTCTCATGGTTATATCTGGCTCCTTTACAAACTTCGCAGGTTACAAAAACCGATGGTAAAAAGTTCATTTCAATTTCATTTACACCCTCACCATGACAGGCCTCACAACGTCCACCCTTTATGTTAAAGGAAAATCTGCCTGGTTGATATCCGCGTGCCTTTGCCTCATTTGTCATTGAAAATATTTCACGAATAGTATCAAAAACTCCGGTATAGGTGGCAGGATTACTTCTGGGAGTTCTACCTATTGGACTTTGATCTATAACGATTACTTTGTCTAAATTTTCAATTCCTTTAACATCTGTAATTTGATCTGGGGTTTTTCTCGTTCCGTATATTTTATGTTGTAAGAATTCAAACAATAGATCGTTTATTAAACTGGATTTACCAGAACCACTAACGCCAGTAATTGCTACAAATTTTCCAAGTGGGACTTTTACGTTTAGATTCTTTAGATTATTTAATTTAGCTCCTATTATTTCTAAGAAATTTCCGTTACCATTCCGTCTGATTTTTCTGACATTGATTTTTCTTTTTCCGGAAAGAAATTCGCCGGTTATAGATTGTGGCTCAGCAATAATACTTGTTATACTCCCTTCAGCTACTACATTCCCTCCATGCAAGCCAGCATATGGACCAATATCTATTAACCAGTCACTTTCTCTTATTGTCTCTTCGTCATGTTCAACTACAATAAGAGTATTTCCCAGTTCACGCAATCTTTTTAATGTGTTTAAAAGCCTTGTGTTGTCTCTTTGATGGAGTCCTATGGAGGGTTCATCAAGTACATATAAAACTCCTGAAAGTCCAGAACCAATTTGAGTGGCTAGTCTGATTCTTTGTGCTTCCCCTCCTGAGAGTGTGTTTGCTGAACGTTCCAGTGATAAATAATCCAAACCTACATCAATTAAGAATTTAAGTCTTGATTTGATTTCAATTAATAATTGATGGGCAATAGTTTTCTCTTTGGTGGACAGTCTTTCAGGCAGATTTACAAAAAAATCCATTGCCTGTTTTATAGAAAAAGAACATATGTCAGATATTGAAGAGTTGTTAACTGTAATGGCTAGTATTTCAGATTTTAGTCTTTTTCCTTGACAGCTATTGCAGGGGATCTTAGTCATATAGCTTTCAAGATCTTCTTTATGCTTCTCGGATTCTGTTTCCTCATACCTTCTTTTTAGCTGGTTTAAAACACCTTCAAAATGTCCTTTATAAGTCCAGACTTCATCTCCATCCCAGGAGTCAACTTTAAATTTTATTTCTTCATCATCTGTTCCGTTCAGAATAATAGCTTGAATTTTCTTTGGCAAATCTTTCCATGGTTTATCTAATCCAAATTTAAAATGCTTTGCTAACGATTCCAAAAGCTGTTTGTAATAAACGTTATTAGTCTTTGCCCATGGATATATTGCACCTTCAGAGAGTGATTTCTCTGGATTTGGAATAACCAGTTTTGGGTCAAATTCAGCATTGTGACCAAGTCCATGGCAGGTGGGGCAAGCTCCATAAGGACTATTAAAGCTAAATGCTCTTGGTGAAACTTCCTGTATGGAACCATGTCCAAATGGGCATGCCAGTTTTTCGCTAAACAAGTAGTCCTTTTCTTCATCAAGATCTTCAACTATGGCAATTCCTTCTCCACGTTTTAATGCCAGAGATATACTGTCTGCAATTCTGGATCTTGATTGTTTCTTTATTACAACACGATCAATTATAAGTTCAATACTATGTTTTAAATTCTTTTCCAGTTTAATTTCTTCTTCAAGTACAAAAGTCTTTTTATTTACTCTTACTCTTGCAAACCCTTCGTTTAACAAGGCTCTGAACAATGTTTGATATTCGCCTTTTTTTCCATGGATAAGAGGAGCTAGGATATGAGCTTTTGTACCTTCTTTTAATGATAAAATCTGATCAATTATTTGATCTATGCTCTGTGGTTTAATTGCCTCTCCACATATGTGACAATGGGGGATTCCAATTCTTGCATATAAAAGTCTTAAATAGTCATATATTTCTGTTACAGTTGCAACCGTTGATCTTGGGTTATGGCTTGTAGATTTTTGATCTATTGAAATGGCAGGACTTAATCCTTCAATTGACTCTACATCAGGCTTGTCAAGCTGACCAAGAAATTGTCTGGCATAAGAAGACAAGCTCTCTACATATCGTCTTTGACCTTCAGCAAAAATAGTGTCAAAGGCAAGAGAACTTTTACCAGAACCACTTACTCCTGTCACGACAACTAATTTATTCTTGGGTATGTCTAAATTTATATTCTTTAGATTGTGCTCTTTTGCTCCTCTTACTTTAATGAATGAGGTTGATGCTTCAGTACTATGAGGTTTTGATTTTTCTATTACTTCTTCTGTTGTCATATATTTAAGTGAAATTGTTCTGTAATGCTTCTACAATCTTATAATAAAAGAATGTATTTGGAAATAAATCATGGGAAATCCAACTAAATTAAAATATTTATCTTTTCTTGCATTGCTAATCGTTTTTATTTTAGCTTTATGGCTAATGGGTTTTAACTCTACTAGTCATATACCAGTTGAAGATCCGGTTGCTCAGAAGCTACTTGATAAGGCTATTAAGACTAGTAAGATAAGTGTTAATGATGGAATTGCAAGTTTGGAAGACATAAGTGTTTCAAATTATACAGAATATAAAAAGAATTATGTCCTGGCAAAATTGTATGAGGAAAAGGGAGACTTGACTAAAGCAATTGCAATTTTTGAAAAATTACTTGATAAAAATTATCCGCTTAAAGAAAGGGCTTTATTTCACTATGCATATTTAAATACTAAACTTGGAAAAGATACACTTGCATTAAAGTATTTTAATAAGCTTATACGTGAATTTTCGTCATCGCATTCAGTTCCACAAGCCAAGTATTACCTTGCGCAGGCAGAGCTTAGACTACGTTTAACAAAAGATGCAATTAATAACTTGGTATCGCTACGCTCTCAGTTTCCAAGAACTCAATATGGAATTGCAACTAATTATTATTTGGGTGAGTATGCTTACAATAATAAAAAATATAATGAAGCGCTTGATTATTGGCGTGATTATTTAAGGTTTAGTCCTGATGGACGATTCGCAAATGAAATTGCAAATTCTTTTTCTACCCTAAAGTCTGTTTTAAAGCCAAGCGACTATTCTTTATTGGGAGAGGTTTTCTTCTATAAAAAAGATTATGCAAAGGCCGCTTATTATTATAAAATCGGAAACAAGCTTTATCACTACTACAATCTGGGCTATTCACTTATAAGGATTGGGCATACACAAGAAGCATTTGCCTACTTGAAAGAGTTTGCTTATCACTATCCCAAATCAAAAAATGCAAAGTTTGCACTTCTCTTTGCTTCAAAAGCTATACCACCTTTTGAAGGAAAACTATTCTGGGAAAAGATTGAAAAAGATATTCCTTATTTAGCTTACTATGCAGCATATAAACAAATACTTCTTGAAGAAAATGATTATAGAAGAGAAAAAAAACTAAGAAATTTAATTGAGTTATATCCTGATACAGAATTTACTCTCGATGCTGTGTGGGAAATTATGTGGGATAAGATAAATAACAAGCAATATAAAGATGCAGTAAATATTGGTAGTGAATATTTTAAACTTTCAGATAATTCTTCTGTAAATTCCAGGTCTGAAACTAGGTGTAAGATTGGTTTTTGGCTCGGTAAAATTTGTGAGATTTTAGGTGATAATGACAATGCAAAAGAATATTACGAGCTTACAGGAAAAATTTTATTTGATAATTATTACTGTTTTAGAGCTCAAAATCGGTTGATTTCTTTGGATGGTGGGAAGGACTTACGCTGGGGGATTCAATCAAGCATTGCTGATGTTAGTCAGGATATGTGGTCTGTACCACAGGTTGTTAAACCGCATATGGTAAAAAAATATTTTGGTGCAACTGTTTCCGAGTTAATTAATCTTCATCAATATGATGAGGCGATGGATTTAATTGGTAAAAGTAAATTCCCTTCAAAACAAGTTACGGCTTGGTTGAAAGCCTTGAATTCTGAATATGATGAGTCTATAAGTATTTCAAGTGCTGTTATTAATAACTATAAATTCAAATCGAACAATATGATGTGGAAACTTGCTTATCCACTATATTACTGGCAGAATATTTATTTGGCATGTTCAAAGTATAAAAACGTTGATCCATTCTTTGCTTGTGCTGTTATAAGGCAAGAGTCTAGGTATGATCGCTTTGCTTGCTCTATTTCAAAAGCATGTGGCTTAATGCAATTAATAATTCCTACAGCGAGATCAATATCTCGCGAGCTTAATGCAAGCATAGCTTCTTCAGATCGCTTGTACGATCCTCAGACAAATATAATATTTGGGGTTCATTATTTAAATGGATTGCTTGGTGAATTGAATAATCCGTTGTTTGTTGTTGCAGGCTATAATGCTGGGCCGCAAGCAGTTAAGCGATGGATTAGCAAATCAAACATCAGTGATCTTGATTTTTTTGTTGAAGAAATTCCTTATGATGAAACGAGAAACTATGTGAAGAGAGTTTTTGCTAATTATTGGACTTATTTAAAACTCTACAAAGGTTACAAACAGTAATTACTCGATTCATATAAGTTATATATAATTTGCTTGTTTGAAATTATTATATTTAGTCTAAAAGTTCATTATTTATTGAAAATCCTGATTTTTATAGCCCCCCTTTCTAAATATGAATATTTTGTTAATATCTTTAATCTAAAGGAATTATTATTTATTTCTTAATTTTCATTAACTATTTAAGTTCATCTAGTAACTTTTATTCTTGTTAGTATTCAAAGAAAGAGGCAAATATATGACAACATTAGTGGAATATAAGACCCTTAGCAACGAAAAACTTTTTTCAGTTTCAGAAAAACTATTAGTTGAAAATCTTTCTGTCCAAGATTTGATTAATCAATCAATTGATAGTGAAAGAGAAGATATAAATACTACTTTGAAGAGAGAATTGATTCTTCGAGGTAGAGATGATATACAGTCCAGAATTACTATAAAGAAAACTTTTAAAAATTTAATAAATGATTTAGAGTTTGTTTTGAAAACGCTTGATAACGATGATGCGGTTAATAAAGCAACAGTAAAGTTGCAAAAGAAAAAATTCCTAAACATGATAAGTCTTTTTGACAGATTACAACTAGAATGGCAAAAATATGATTTGGCTCTGAAGAGATAGTTTGATTAGTTCCATTATTTATTTTTACTGAGATTTGAAATGGATGAAATTTATATCTTAAGACATGGTCATGCTGAACAAAGTGAAAGTCTTGTAAATGACTTTGATAGAGCTTTAACAGCAGAAGGCATAGAAAAGATTAATAGATTAGGCGTCTTTATAAACAGTCTGGGAGTGAATATTGATATTGTTTTATCGAGTCCTTTTTTAAGAGCAAAGCAAACCGCAGAAATATTAGTGTCTAATGTAACTCCTATGCCGGAGATTAGAATGGTTGATTTCTTATCTTGTGGAGCATCATCAAAAGATATATCAAAGGGGCTTCTTGATTACTCAGTTAATAATAGTGTTTTAATTGTTGGACACTCTCCGGATCTGGATGTCTTTTTAGGCAAGCTAATTGGTTCAGGTAAAGTAAATCTGAAAAAGGGAGCTTTGGCAAAAGTAAATTTTGAAAACAATATAGAGATCTCTGGTTCACTTGAATGGCTTGTTACATCAAAGATTGTTAAGAGAGTTAAAGGTAAAAAATCTGTTGATATTGCCTGATTAAGATTGCAATGTAGCTAATACTTTCTTTAATCTTTTTCTTGACTTCTTTTTAAGTGGAAGAGTGATTCCACTTCTGATTTCTGGATTTGATTTTAAAGTTGATGCAGCAATTTTTAGTTTTACTCTTCTACCATTAACAGTGGTTCTTACTGTTTGAAGATTTACTTCAAATCTTCTTTTTGCGGTTGGGTTATAGTGAGCTCTTAAGAATGAATACCTCATTCCTTTTTGAGCTTTTTTACCTGTTAAATCACATTTTCTTGACATAGTTTATGCACCATAGTTTATGAATGGAAGTAGACTCATTTGCCTTGCACGCTTTACTGCTCTAGTAACCATTCTTTGTTGTTGACATGAAAGACCTGTGATTTTTCTTGGCAATATTCTTCCACGCTCAGTAACGTACTTAGATAAGAAACGAATATCTTTAAAATCTATTTCTTTAACGCCAGGTTCTAATGCGGGTGCCCATTTTTTTTTCTGAAATGCCATTCTTAATACTCCAAGAAATTTTTTAAAACATCAAATTAGCTTTTAAATTATAACTTATAAGTTCATCAATGCAATTGTAATAATAGTTCTTTAACAAGCATTAAGTCCCAGTAAATACAGGGTGCCCCTCTTGTATATACTATAGAAAGATAAGATAATCTTAAAAATGTCTATGGATAAAAGATTTGAAAAAGCTATTAGTCTTTTTAATATTGGTAATTACTTTGAATCACACGATGTTTTGGAGGAATTATGGCTTGAAACTGATAATGAGTACAAGGATTTATATCAGGGAGTTATTCAATCTGCTGTTGCTTTTTATCTTTCTGGTGAGCATCGTTACAAAGGTGCTTATAAAATGTTTGAAAGATCTAAGAGAAATCTAAGCAAATATAAGCAAATTGCTCAGGGCATTAATGTTCGCAAGTTAATAAGCGACAGTACTAAATTTTTTGAAAGTCAATCTTTTCAATCCGGAATTTATTCAGGTAGTGCTAGTTTAGAGTTTCCAAAAATTGAATATTATCCTGATCCTAAATTTACTCATTAGGACTATACTATCTTTTATTAAAATGTTACGCAAAACAAAAACCTTACTACTTTCTGCTCTTGTATTTTCAATAGCTCTTATCAGTTTTCCTTTAGCTGCTAAATCAGTTGAAAACGATTTTGGCTTATGGACTGCAATTAATATTAATGCACCAATAACAGATAAAGTACAAAGTAGATTTCAAATTAGTCCTCGCTGGCTTGATGATGTAACTGATTTTAATCAGTTTATTCTACATGGATTACTTGGATATAAATTTAATAAGTATGTTTCCTTTTATCAAGGATATGCCTGGAGCACTTTGTATATTCCAAATTTTAGAAGAGAGCAAAGACCGTATCAAGAACTGCTCTTCTTTCATAATATAGATAAATTATCTTTTGAACACAGATTTAGGCTTGATGAAAGGTTCATGCAGGATGTTGATGGTGTTTCTATGAGAGCAAGATATCGAATAAAGGGTTCTTATCCTCTAGGCATGAGTAAGAAATGGTCGCTTATAATGTTTGATGAATTATTTGTAATTTTAAATTCAAAAGATGATGGACCACAAGCTGGCATTGATCAGAATCGTACTTATATTGGAATTAATCGAAAATTAAATGAGAATATGAACATTGATTTAGGTTATCAATTACAACAAATCCATAGACCTGGAAGCTTATATGAAAGATTAAACCATTTTGTCTTTTTCTATTTAAACTTTGATTTACCAAAATTGGTAAGTAATAAGAATTGATAAATAGATTTAATTAATTGCCGTCTAATATTGAATCACTTAAACCACCGGATGGTCTTCCACTATCTTCATTTGTCGTTGAGGTTTCGTTGTTATCATCTCCACTACCATCTAAAATAGAATCAGAAAGTCCTCCGTTAGGTCTTCCCGCAGGTTCATTATCAATATCATCATCTGATAATCCGCCCTCTGGTCTACCATCAATTTGTTCTTTGTTGTAATCAGAAAAAATCTTTTCAAAGGTTGCATTGTATCGGATTTTTATATGTTGATATGGTTGTTGAGTAGTTATATTACTGTCTTGTGCCTTGCTGGGTAAAAGCAAAATTTGAAGTGGAATAACTAGTAATAGAGATATTAGGATTCTCATAAATGTTCTAAAAGCCTGCAATAAAATATACCTTCTACTCAGCAAGGCTAAACAATTAAGTGATACCCCTATGTAATGATTTAAAAAATTCTATCTCTTTGCACAACCACAGCTGCTAGTTCCTACGCTAACACAAATCTTTGACTGATTTCCGTTTGTATCTTTTTCACAGCATTTTCCAAGATTATCACCGCAGGAATCTTGGCAGTTTACTGGGGCTTGACATGGGCGACCAGCAAAAGGTTGAATCTCAATGCCTATAGTTGCACTGCCTTTTGGTACGAATGATAGACCGTATCTTTTCCCACCACGTTTAAATCCTAGTACAAGAGACGTTGGTCCTGATATTGTCTTCTTCTTTCCTGTTTCATGGTTATCAGCTGCTGGTGCTATTCTTAGCTTACCGCCATTAAAGGTTGTAATTATTATGGCTACGCTTTTATTTTCTTTCAAGAGGCTCTTTATCTCTTCATTTGCACTGTCAGAAAAACGATAAAATCCACTTCCTGGAATTATAAAATCTTGTTTTGTGTTCAACTCCAAATCTACAGCAAATGCAGGTATAGAAAAAGTAATAAATAAAATCACTACTAAGATAACCTTGCTTATATTGTTCATGTTATTTTTGTTTCCTCTCTTTTCATTACTAATTAAATCTCATATCTATCTGAGCATAATTTTAACCCCGTTTTTATCAAGTTCTTCAAGTTCAGGGGACACATCTTTATCAAAGCCCTTAATGGATACGGATATTTCCTTTATATCAGTTGTTATTTCTTTTATGGACTTTGTTATTTTGTTTACTTGATACTCTGTAAAACCAGCAATGCATATTAAAAACAGAATTATTATAAATAAAATTGTTTCTTTCTTGTCAAACATACTCTTCGCTCCTTTTAATGGTTTATATTTTAAAGTATTTCTCCATCAACATAAAACCACTTTGAATCTTCTTTAATAAAATTACTCTTTTCATGGAGCTTTCCTCGTTTATTGTTTGCTTTATATTCTGCAATAAATTCCACTTTGCCATTCAAATCTTCTTCCATTCCATTTTCTGTTTTTATAACTTTTAAACTGATCCATTCAACATCTGGCAATTTTAAGCTGGATTTATTTGAACTTTTTGATTTATGCCATGTTTGAATTAAGTAATCCTCATCTTTAACGACAAAAGCAGAATAACGTGATCGCATTAATTGTTCAGCGGTGAGAGGAATTCCCTTCCTTTGGTGGTAATATCCGCAGCAGTTACTATATTCCTTTTTTGTTCCACAGGGGCAAGCATTACTCATTATTGGTTTGTTGGGCACAATGAATCAATATCTTCTTCGAGGGGTTCTCCGGAGTTATAATTTTCACCTGGCTCTTTTTCTTCATCGTGTTCTTCGGAATTATCGGTATCTGTTGTGTCTACCTTTTCATTCATAGAGACTTCAACTTCTTCAAAGTCATGTTTCATTTCTGGGACATCATCTGTCCACTCCATCCAACAATCCCCATCAACAAAACCTTTTTCTGTTGAAACTATATTTTCGCTTGCACCGCTGCTTTCAAGTGCAGGGGTAAATAGTGCAGTAAAAACTGAAGCTGTTTCATTACTTAGAGGAGCTTGACTTGGGGCTGAATCTTGTATAAGAGCAGGGGGAGGTTCTTCAGATTTTTCAGATGGTTTGACCTGTACATTGGCAGGTGTAATTGACTTAGCTATTAAGTTGTTTCCTATGGTAAAACTCATGTTTATCTGAGTATTTATTTTAGTAGAAAACAAAAGGAATATAGATGAAATAGCTATGTTTCTTTACAAACAGTATGAATGTCTTTTGTCCAGAGAGAGCCTCTGGATTTTAAAAAGACTTCAGGACTAAAATACTTTGTCTTAGGTTCTTTAGTCCTGAGTATTTTGTAAGGAAATATCAAACTATTTGAGTTTTTTGCATTGTCCGTCAATAGCGGCAGAGCATAAACTAGCTGACATTGAGGAGGTTAAGCTACCACTGCTTGAGGATGTACTGCTTGAAGAGGTGGAGCCACTGTTGCCTGAGGACGTTGATGAACCAGACATAGAACCCTGCCTCTCAAAATATAATTTAAAGAACAGGGGGTTGTGGGACGATTTTATCCGCAAAGTTTGCAGCTTAAAATCACTTTCTTAAAAGATAGATGTATAAACCACCGATATCTTTAGATGGTCCAACTCTTTCCACCTTTTCTACTTTAAATCCAATATTTTCTATTTCTTTTCTAAATTCAGTGTCAGATATTTTGTAATCACCCCTTGATAAATCAACTGTAGTGTCACCAACTTCTTTGATATTTCTTTTCTTTCTTAGTATTTCTAATAGATTTTCAGCTAGAAAAGTTGCCTTGTCTATTTTTTCTGAAGATGCTTCGTCAATCTTATCTACCCAACTCAATATGAGGTCAATTTGTTCTTTTGATTTAACTGCTTCATCATCATAATTTTCATATAAATCATCAAGGAAAGTTTTCGCTTCTTCTTGAGCTAGATAATTAAATCCTAATTTCTTTGCATTAGAAATAATATGAGAATACCAAATGATTAGTTTAAGTAACCTATCTTCAAGATTAGAATAAGCAGCCGGATTTTCATCCCCAAGAACATAAGCTCCACCATCTTTCAACTGGTTGTAAATATTTTTAAGATATCTTTCTGTTACTTTTCCTTTTTGTACGTGGTGGTGAAAACCTTGACTGTAAAAGATATCTATAGATTTAGAATGAACATATGTAGAAACATCTGCATTAACCACTTTAACCCTTGAATTATATGGTTTAAGTACCTTCTTTGCATGGTCAATAAAATCCAAATCATAATCAATAGCAGTCAAGTGTATATTAGGAATTTGAAGGAACAATGGTGTAATTCTTGCGGGTCCACAACCAATTTCAATTACTTCTGGGTTTGTTTTACCACAAACTTCTTTTTCCACAAAATCTTTAATTACTTTGTCTGCAACAGCTATGTATAAATGTTCATTAGTCATTATCCTGTTGTATTCTTCAGGAGAAATTATTTTTGAATATGTTGCCGTATGTTGTGCCATTATAGAGTGCTTGAAAGTCTAACACAAGAATGCAAGCACCCTGATTTTTTAAGAAAATATTTGTTTTTAGTAGTTAATTGATGTAGCTAAAGGTTAAGAAAAAAACTGGGATTGCGGGACGATTTTAGAACTTTTTTGAGGAGCTGTCCAAAAAAGATTTATGAGAAGGTGGCTTGGAAAAACCTTTTATACTCTAAGTAATGGAGGAATAAAAGTAGCTAAACGAACATGTGGACCTACCCAAGAATTCCATTGACTGAATTCTAAGATTGCATCAAGGGCTTCATGGTCTTTCCCTTGTTCAAGCAATGTTCTAATATTTTCTAATTTTGGACCATTTTCTTTCTCATCATCCGCAAAAGCACCAGCTTCAGCATCAACAGTATAAGAACATGTTTGATATAAATGGTCCCATCCAGCACTTCTTCTAGGATTACTAACTGTTTTTAAATTTCCATCTATAATACTTCTCATTGTAGGTTCTAATGCTTTAAGAAACAATTGATTCATGTACCAAGACAAATGATCTTCGCTTGGGTTTCTTTTTATAGTTTGCGCAAGCTGAGGTATTGCTTGTTCAAATTTTTTATTGTCAATAAGTGCTTTAAATCTTTTCCCATCATTATTTAATACAAAAGAGGCAACCCACGGTGTTCTTCTAACAAGATTACTTACCAATTCTGGAATTCCTGTTGCTGAAAACACTTTACTCATGATTAAAATATATTATAAGACAAAAATAAAATATAGGATAGAGGCAGGATTTGAACTGTGATTATTAATTATCTTTGAGAGTTAAGGCTTAGTTTGAAAAAACTGGGCTTGCGAGACGATTTTACCTGTCCGCCTTTGGCGGAGAACTTTTATTAGAGAAAATATAGGACGAGTTTATAAATTGGTTGCTTAATTTAGGTTAAAGAAAAATCTTAAAACAAATTTATCTAAATCTCTTTTTTTTCTTTAGATTCATTATTTGTTTTTAAGTCTCAGTATGTTAGTATAAAGTCAATAAAACTTAGGAGATAAATTGTGACGATTGGTGATTATAGAAGAGCTAGTGAAGTGCCTTCTCCGAAGCCCCTTTCTTTTACTCCTTATATGAGGAAGCAAAATGATAATTCTATTGAATTAGATATAAACGAATTAAATCAGCCAATAGATCAAAATCCTAATTTGGAAAAGCTTGTCCCCGACTATTATAGAAATTTTCCACTGTATCAAAAACCAGGCAATGTTCTAATCGATGTGTGTCATCAAACAAACTATACTTCTTATGATTTAAAAGGGGTAGAATTGAGTGAAGTTGGTATAACTAAATTCATTAATCCTGATGATACACTTGATGATACACTACTTATAATTAACATTGAATATACTTCTATATGGAATGGTTACCGCAGTAACGGATCTTCACAGGTAATCTTTGACGGGTCAACTTTTTATGATATTAGTGGAAAACCAATAAAGCTAACTAGTGGCGTAGAAATTGGTCCTCAAATTTTTAATGCCTTTCTTAAACTTAAGGGACTAGATTTAAAAATTTGAATTAATTGTAGAGCAATAGAGGATTAGTAGCTTAAATACTTAAAATCCTTCTTCCGGAGCTAATTGTTGTTGTAGATCCCTGGTTTCTGATTGGCTGGGGAGGTAGGGATCGAACCCACGAATGCCGAGACCAAAACTCGGTGCCTTACCGCTTGGCGACTCCCCATTGTTTTTTTAAGGTTCAGACAAGCTGAACCTTTCCTCTACTAATTCAAATAGTTTGATCGGATTTGCTGAATAAATCAGACAAATCCTACAATTGAAAAAGCATAAGAAATCTTTTAATTTCAAGACATTTATAATTCAGAATTCAAAATAACGCTATTAAATTATAATACTTCTATTGAGTTTTATATGCCAGAGATAACTTTTATTAGTAATAAAAATCAAAAAAGAACCCTTAAGTACTTTTTGATTTTTCTGATTGCTGTTATTACATGGGTTTTACAAGTTTCAATCTTTAGCAGGTTCTTGTATTTTGATACGATTCCTAATTTATTGCTTTTAGGTTCTGTTTTTATAGGAATAACATTTGGACCTTTAATGGGAACACTTTTTGGAATAATTGTCGCATTTTTAAATGCAAATATCTTTTATGATCATGTATTTTATGTTTCTTACCCCTTTGCTGGTCTAATAGCCGGTATATTAATAAAAAATCTCTTTTCTGATGAACTTTTATTTTTTTTATTGCTTTGTGTTTTGATAAATTTCCCGGTAGATTTGTTAAATGGTTGGCAATATAGCCTTCATAATTCAGTAAAAATAGCTGATCGTTATTTATTAGTTAGTCTTGTTGGAGTTATTATAAATGGTCTTTTTGCACCGTTTTATTACCTTTTCATGAAATTTGTAACTAGAAATGTTAATCTTCGGTAGATATTTTTTGTTTATTGCGTCAGAATCATCATATGAAATACCAATCGCCACGTGGGACACAAGATATTTTGCCAAAAGATTCTGCCAAGTGGCAGAAAATCATTGATACTTCTCGAAAATATTTAGAGTATTATTCATTTAAAGAAATTCAAATTCCTATTTTTGAAAATACTGAGCTTTTCCAAAGAAGCGTTGGTGAAAGTTCTGACATTGTAAACAAGGAAATGTATACTTTCTTAGATAGAAGTGAGCGTTCTCTTACTTTACGACCGGAAGCTACTGCAGGTATTGTCCGTTCATTCGTTGAAAATGGTTTGCACAGAGAGCCTAAGCCTGTAAAACTCTGGACTTCTGGTCCTATGTTTAGATACGAGCGTGCTCAAACTGGACGCTATAGACAGTTTCATCAGATTGATGCAGAAGTCTTAGGAAGTAATAATGTTTCTTGCGAAGTTGAATCTATTTATCTCTTAAATTCTTTGTTTCTTTCCCTTGGTATTGATTCTAGAATTGAGATTAATTCTCTTGGTGATGCCGAATCAAGAAAATCCTATAAAGAATACTTTCAAAAATATACTAAAGGTTTTTTAGGAGATTTATGTGATGACTGTAAACGAAGATATGAACAAAATCCTCTTAGAATGCTGGATTGTAAGGTAAAGGAAGATCAGGAAATATATGCTGGTGCTAAAAAACCGATTGAGTTTTTATCAGAAGTATCAGCTAATAGATGGGAAGAAATTAAAAATCTGCTGGGCTTATATAAAGATAAAGAATCCAGAGATATAAAAAATATTGCTACAAATCCTAGCCTTGTTCGAGGACTTGATTATTATAATGATTTCGTCTTTGAAATAAAATCCACAAATGATATTTTAAAAGGACAGTCCACTATTTGTGCCGGTGGCAGATATGATGGACTGGTAGAATCTTTAGGTGGACCGGCTACTCCAGGATTTGGCTGGGCAATGGGAATAGAACGACTAATGCTTATTGTTGATACTGGAACAGATAATGCTATGTCGATTATGTTAATTAGTAACCAGCAGGATATTTTTCAGACAGCATCTGAACTTTCTGAAAATAATGATTTGAAATTAAATATTGAAGTTAATTATAACCCCCCAAATGTTTCAAAGCAAATTGAATCTGCGGTAAAAAAGAATATGGATTTTATTTTGTTTTATCTGGATGAGGAGAAAAAGAATGATGTCTTTAAAATAAAGAATTTAAAGACGCGTGAAGAAAAAGAGTGTAATAATAAAGCCAAGGAAATTATTAGTATAATTAAAGATCAAAAGGTAAGAAATGATAGATAAATCAAGTGAAAGGAATTGACAGACGGAAGCCACCAACTTGTTTGGTGGCTTTATAAAAATGACACAAATACCTAACATAAAAGATAAAATTGGTGCTGCCGTAAGCTATTTGACTTTAGGAATATGGGGGCTTATCTGGCTTTTGATTTCTAGTAGAAGTTATTTTGATCAAAAAGACTTTATAAGATTTCACTGCTATCAGTCCATTTTTGTTGGATTGCTCTATATGTTTATTCCACAGGGATTTGCTATATTATTTTCACTAATCATTCAAATACTTGGATTGATTCCATTCCTAGCTTCAGTAACTAAGGGCTTGCATGTTGCACATGGAATCTTGCAGCAAGGATTTCACTATGGATTACTTGCTTTAATTGTTTATTGTGTGATTTTTTCATTGCTTGGGAAATATACAAATATTCCGTACGTTTCCCAAATTGCAAATAGGATGCTTAGATAACCTATACTTTTGCCATTTCTTTCTTTTCAAATTTAGCTTTTAGTTGCTGATTATACTCATCAACGCTTCTGTTTATATGCATAGAGCAGAATTTAGGACCACACATCGAACAGAATTCTGCAGACTTAAAGTATTCATTTGGAAGAGTTTGATCATGATATTCTTTTGCACGATCTGGATCCAGTGACAATTCAAACTGCTTTTTCCAGTCAAAGTTATATCTGGCTGTTGAAAGAGCATTGTCTCTGTCAGTAGCACCAGGTCTATGTCTGGCAATATCGGCTGCATGTGCTGCTATCTTATAAGCAATGATACCGTTTCTTACATCTTCTGGGTTTGGTAAGCCAAGATGTTCTTTTGGTGTTACATAGCAAAGCATTGCTGCACCTGACCACCCTGCCAATGCTGCTCCAATGGCTGAGGTTATATGATCATACCCAGGAGCAATATCAGTGACCAATGGTCCAAGAACATAAAATGGAGCTTCATAACACTCTTCTATTTGTTTCTTTATGTTCATATCAATTTGATCCATTGGCACATGTCCTGGACCTTCAACCATTACCTGAACATCTTTTTCCCATGCTTTTTTCGTTAGCTCACCAAGTGTTTTTAATTCAGCAAACTGAGCTTTGTCACTTGCATCATGAATACAGCCAGGTCTTAAGCTATCTCCCAATGAAATAGTTACATCATATTTTTTACAAATTTCAAGTATTCTATCGTAATTTGCGTAGAGAGGATTTTCTTTTCCATGTTTAATCATCCACTCTGCCATGATTGAACCACCACGGCTGACAATTCCAGTAATTCTTCCTGAGACTAATGGTAAATGCTCTAATAAGATGCCACAGTGCAGTGTCATATAATCAACACCTTGTTGTGCCTGAAGTTCTATTACGTTGAAAAGATCTTCAACAGTTAGCTCTGAAACATCTTTTACTTTTTGAATTGCTTGATAAATAGGAACTGTACCAATTGGAATTGGGCTTTGTTGGATGATAGTAGTTCTGATTTCATCCAAATTTCCACCCGTTGAAAGATCCATTGCTGTATCAGCACCATATTTTATGCACATTTCTAACTTTCTAAGTTCTTCATCAACATTTGAGGTTACGGCTGAGTTCCCTATGTTTGCATTGATTTTACACTTTGAATTTATTCCGATACACATTGGAGTTAGACTAGCATGGTTTATATTTGCGGGGATAATCATTCTGCCACGGGCTATTTCTGAACGTATAAATTCTGGAGTTAGATTTTCAACTTTAGCGATATATTCCATCTCTTCAGTGATTTTCCCAGCCCTTGCATAATACATTTGTGATTTGTTTGTATCATTCTTTCTTTTTTCTAACCATGTTTTTCTCATTTTCTTCTCCTTTATCATTTGTCATTGCGAGGAGCCACAAAGTGGCGACGAAGCAATCTCGATCTAATTTACAAGAAACCCTCGAGATTGCCACGCCTCACTTTGTTCGGCTCGCAATGACATATAAGCTAAATCATTTTCCAAGAATCCCTTCCTTTGGACTACTTGCACTTGCATATTCTTTTATAGGAATACGCCCTGCTAAATATGCTTTTCTTCCAGCTTCAACCCCTAACTTAAAAGCTTCAGCCATTTGTTCTGGATTTTGAGCACCTGCAATTGCAGTGTTAACTAGAATTGCACTGGCTCCCATTTCCATTACCTGAGAGGCTTCTGATGGTACACCAAGGCCGGCATCTACTACTACGGGAACGTTAGACTGTTTGATTATTATTTCAATATTTGCAGCACATTTTACTCCCTGTCCTGAACCAATAGGAGAACCAAGTGGCATTACAGTGGCACAACCAACTTCTTCTAGTCTTTTAGCTAATATTGGATCTGCATTTATATAAGGCAATACTACGAAACCATCTTCTACTAATTCTTTAGCGGCTTCAAATGTAGAAATAGGGTCTGGCAAAAGATATTTAGAATCGGGAATCACCTCAAGTTTGACCCAATTGTTTATTCCCATAGCACGGCTTAGTTTTGCTATTCTAACTGCTTCTTCTTTTGTTTGACATCCAGCAGTGTTAGGTAATATCCAGTATTTCTTTGTATCAATGTGATCGAGTAGTCCAATATGTCCTGGAGAATTTAAATCAACTCTCCTTATAGCTACAGTAATTATTTTTGCTCCAGATGCTTCATGAGCTTTTTTCATCATTTCAAAATCTGTAAACTTACCTGTTCCAATCATTAATCTTGACTGAAATGTTTTTCCAGCAATTGTTATTGAGTCTTTTTTTATATTTGGTTCTAAAACTGATTTCAATGTATAACCACTTTTCTTTCCTCCGCCAGCATTACCTGGATCAGGTTCAGGGATTAGTTTCCACTTCTCAGCTTTTCTAAGGGTTATTACTATTTTTACTTAAGGAAATCTTAGAATTGCACTCCCAGATGAATATACTATCATAGAATTTTTTATTTTGGGCATATTAAAATCAGCTTTATTTGATTAGGGGTACTGATTAAATTTGGTTCTTTATAAGCTAGATACTTAACAGGGGGAATATTTAAGAGTTATCACTTTTAAAATTTTATAAATTATGTCACCATTTCGAATTTTTGGAAATCTTCGTAGTCCTGGAGCAGGACAAGGACCTCCTCAGCGTATAACAAATATTACAGTAAATGGAGTTGCAAATTTTATTGTTGGTGCAAGAGATGTTTTTGTAAGTAATATTAGAAATGGTTTTCAGTCTGGAGGGGGACCATTTGGATTCTTAAGACCAATGGCTCCATTTCTTCCACCATTTATGCAAAATATGTTTGGTGGTGGAAATTCTGGGACAATACCACCCGAAGCTTTAGTAGCTGCAGCCATGGGAAGAGTAGCGGGACAACTGGGTGGTGGAATGCAAATGGGTGGAATGCCGATGGGTGGAATGCCAATGGGTGCTGGTCCTATGGGAGCAATAAATCCTATGGCGCCGCCAGCAGCAGCACCAGCTAGAATAGCTATTGAGCAAATGACTATTGCAGGATTAATTCCTCGTGCGCAAGCAGGTAATCTTTTATTAGCTGGTGGTGGTGTAAATGAAGGACTACTTCCCGGTATTAATGCAGGAAATGCGGCTGCAGCAAGAGATAATATAAATAACCATTTGCAATTAGGAGGAGTGTTAGATCCAGCTATAACAGCAAGGCCACCTGCTGAACAAAGGCAAATATGCCTGTTTATTGCTGCATATATTGATCGAGTAGCAAATTTTAGTCCTGCACAAAGAGCTGATTTAAATGCTCTTGCAGGTAGGTGGCGAGGATTTGCTCCTGCGGCTGGATAGAATATCATTAAATTTATTTTATTTAACCAGTTTTTAACCTAATATAAATTTTTTTAGGCTTATCCCTTTGTATATGCCAGAGGTTAATTTTTAAGATGTTTATACTAAATTTCAGAACACACATGCCATTTAGACCACCTATACATAGACCAGGTGGTTTTAATGTTACTTTTAATGGTCCAGTATTTTTCAATCAGACCAATAACTATTTCGTTCAACAAAACGTTGCTCCGGCTTATAACCCATACATTGCTTATAACAACCCATATGCTTATAATCAACCTTCATTTGGCGGTTATGGATATCATCCATATGGATATGGAGTTCAAGCATATCAACCACCAGTTACAGCTTTTAATTATCTTTTAAATGATGGTAGAAATTTTATCGCAGCACGCGGTGGCGGAATTCCCATAGTAGATCCTTGGATGAATGGACCTCAAACAGTGAACCTTCTTAGAGGTTTAGGTCTTGTATAATAATTTTTTAATAACTATTTAATGTAGGAACTGGCGGAGCACCATTGTCAGAGACTTCCTCTTGTTTTGGAAGAACAATATTAATAGCATTGCCCGGGACAGGAGCTGTTTCTCTTGGTTGTTCTGCTACCGGAGGAGCTTGCATCATAACTGGAGATAATGGGCTTGTAATATAAACTCCACGGCTTAAAGCTTGTTGATTAGCTTTATTTACAAGTAAGTCTGCTTTTGTTTGTAATTTTTCTGCTTTAGCTCTAAGCTTTGCAGCTTTTAAACTTAGCCTGGTAGCTTTTCTCATATCTTCTATTGCTATTTCCTGTTGTTTAATTGTCTTATAATTACCCTTTGCATGTAAAAGTCTTTCTTGTGCTTCTACGAGAGGGTCAGTTACTTGACCAGCTAACGGATTAGTATTATCGGCCATAACAGGTAGGCTTACAGATAATAAGAACAAAGCCATTAATAAATATTTCATATTCATTCCTTTTAGTTTTTCATTTTGCAATTGTAATAATTTACTTGCATCACTTACTAGAGTTTATGAATTCCTGAAAATGTTCCCAGCATGTACCAGTTTGTATATGTTTTAAGGCTAAGATATATCCTTCTTTAATAGAATGTACTTTTTTTAAAAGATACGTTGTAGCTCCTACATTTAAAGCTACTACATTGATGCAATCTTCGATTTTTTTTGAATCAACTTTTCCTTTTAAAATATTCTCAAAAACTAGCTTATTTTCTTTTTGATCTTTTATTTTCAAATTATTTATATCGGTTTGTTCTAGACCTAATTCTTTTGGTGCTAGTTCTATTTTTCTTACATTAGTACTTCCACTCTTTTCCCAGAGATGATTTGTTCCAGAAAGACTTAACTCATCTAAGTATGTGTCTGAAGAGATTTCGCTACAAACAATGAAAAAATTCTCCTTTTTTGTTTCAGATTCAATTAAAACTTTAGCTAAAAGCTCTCCCCATTTAATGTTTGATACTCCAAGTAAATGAAAGGAGGTCTTATATGGGTTAGTCAGAGGTCCAAGTAAATTAACAAAGCTTGGCTTATTTAGCTTCTTGGAAATTCTTTTGACATCGCTAAAAATATCTCTTAATTTCTTTGAGCTGACAAACATTAGATTATGTTTTTTAAAGCAGTGCTCTTTTTTTTCTTCTTCTTCGGTGTCTAAATTGACATTGAATTCACTTAGGATATCTACGCTTCCTGAAATACTTGTGTTGCTTCTACCAGAGTGTTTAATAGTTTGAAGTCCTAGTGATGATGTGACAATTGCTGCAATTGTTGAGATGTTAAATGTGTTTAGTTTATCCCCCCCGGTACCACAAACATCAATTGCATCAGGATATTTAGTGATTTGTCCCTGGGTTGAATTGATTAAATTTGCTAGTGTACTTATTTCAAGTGAAGTCTCTGATTTTTCTTTCCAGAGAAGTATAAGGTTTGCTATTTCTTCATCACTAAGTAATTTATTTTCAAATAGCTTATATATCGTATTGAGATCATCTTTATCTAAGTCCACTCTTTGTTCTAATTTTTCTATAATGTTATTAAAAGTCATGAATAAACCGATAATTATTTATTTTGCCTCTTCAAATAAAGATAAGCTGACGGAAATTAAAAGTATACTTTTGCAAAACAGATTAAGCAAGAATATAAGGGTAACATTAGCTCCAAAAGGTTTCTCTGTAAATGAAAATTCCAATACTTTTATAGGAAATGCTGCAAAAAAAGCTAAAACTTTATCTAAGAAATTAAAAGTATATGCTTTTTCTGATGATTCAGGGATTGAAGTCTTTGCTCTTGATAGAAAGCCCGGAGTAAAATCTGCTCGGTTTTTTAGAAACGGTAAAGGTCTGTTAGAAATAGTTGAGAAGGTTAAATATAGAAAAAATAAAAAATGTTGTTTTACTTGTGCAATTGTATTTTCAAGTCCAAAGGGAAAAGTTTTATTTAAAACTCAAAAGTCTTGGTTTGGTATGGTTTCGGAAAAACCAAAAGGAAAAAATGGATTTGGATATGATCCAATATTTATTGTTCCAGGTGTAAATAAAACCTCTGCACAAATCAGTTCTAGATTAAAAAATAAAATTAGTCATAGAGCCATGGCTGTTGCCTCTTTTGTTAAATGGATTAATGAATCTTACAAACATCTTACAAAATGATCAGGAATTAACCTTTACAGCAAATTAATACTTTGTTAGGATTGCAGGTAATCTATACATTTTAAATTACTAAAGCATTTGCTTAGGAGGTCCTGTGGATATTACTGATTCTGTTAGTACTACTAATAAAATGATTTCAATAGCTTGTGTTAAAGAACCTACCTGTCTAAAAGAGCCGGCAATTCCAAGAATCGCTACAGGTGAAAAGCTTGCAAAACCAAATATAGAGCTGGATAGAGCTACAGTTGCTATGGGTTCAATGGCTACTTTTTTAAGTTCTCATAAATTACCGTTATCTTCTGAAGATTTAAGGAAGTCACCGATAGTTTCATATTTTATTTCCTGTAATCCTGACAAAGCAGCAGCAGCAGCAAACTTTGGATATAAGAAAAAAGCTTTTACTCCTGAGGATTTGCATGTTGCATTAGCTCAGGAAATTGTAGAGAAGTTACCTCTTATTTCTAAGTTAGAGAGGAAGCTTGGTATTGATAAGCCGGGAAGAATTACATTGAGGGTTATTGACCCAGGGTTAAGAGTTGATAGCCTTGATAAAAAGGATGGTTCATTTGCTCTGGCAAATATCAAAGAAGGTTTAATGAGTGCAGCCAGACAAAATCCATATGCAGCATTATTGCTTCCACAGTTTGCCTCTGTTAAAGAAGTTGAAAATCCTATGGATGAAGTCTACAAAGCAATTCACTCTGCAAAATTACATACAGGCTCAGGTTGCTGTGTGCATGTCAAAGATTAATTAAGATCTGTGAGTCTTAGTTTCATCATCCTGATGACCAGGACAAATAGCATATATTTTAAACTGGATGTCTACAATTTCAACACCCTTTTCTTCGGCTATTCTGTATCCTACTTGATTTACAACATCATCTTCAAATTCCATAGTCTTGTTGCAGTTTAGGCAAATAATATGATGATGTGGCTTTTTATCTCTATTTAGCTCATAGTGCTTATGACCTTCAGCAAAATCCAGTTCTCTTAAATATCCAAATTGTGAAAGTAGTTTTAGTGTTCGATATGTAGTTGCAAGGCTTATATTTTCATTTCTTCCTTCAAGCATTTTAAATAAATCTTCGGCGCTTAAGTGTGTTCCATCTTTTAGCTCCATGAATATTTGTAGGATCTTTTCGCGCTGAGGTGTAACTCTTAGCCCCTTACTTCGCAAATTCTGGAAGACATTTTCTGCTGTTGATTCTTTTGACATAGATAATATTATACGTGCTTACTATTGATCTAGAGGTAAAGCTAAATTTAACTTGCTCCAAAGGTTATGCCTGAAGTACAATTGTTGTGATTTCTCTGGTTTAATTAGATAAAAGATTAAGGATAAGAAGGAACATATGACACAATCTGAAAAAATCACAATTCATACCGAAGGAACTCCTAATCCAAATGCATTAAAGTTTGTGTTAGGAAAAATTATTTTAGAGTCAGGAAGCGCTAATTTTCCTGATAAAAATTCAAGTTCAAATTCTCCTCTGGCTAAGAAGCTTTTTGAGATTAGTGCTGTTAAAGAAGTGTTTTTTGGAAAAGACTTTATAACGATATCTAAGAATTCTGAAACGATTTGGGATTCTATTTATGACACATTATTAAAAACTATAAATGAGTTCTTTGAGTCAGGGGAGGCAATTTTGTTAAAGAATGAAATTGAATCTTCTAGTGGTTTAAGTGAAATTGAGAAAAGAATTCATGAAATCTTGAATGATCAAATTAGACCTGCAGTTGCAGCAGATGGTGGCGATGTTATTTTTGATAACTATGAAAATGGTGTCTTAAGATTACATTTAATCGGAGCTTGCAGTCATTGTCCAAGTTCGATTATGACTTTAAAAGTTGGAATCGAATCAATGCTAAAAAAAGCTATTCCAGAAATTAAAGAAGTCGTTTCTGTCTAAGAGATGTCATTCTGAGGCAAAGAATCTCATAGCATTATCAGATTCTTCGCTAACAGGGGTGCTAACAAATCGAGGATAAACAGTATAAATGTCATTGCGAGCCGAATGAAAGGAGGCGTGGCAATCCCGATCGGGACTGCTTCGTCGCTCATGCTCCTCGCAGTGACATGTTAAAGTTATCCTCAAAAACTTTTCACACCCTTCGCTAACGCTCAGAATGACATATGGTGTTTGTAGAATTTACATAGGCCCCATAAATAGGAGCTTGTTCTTTTAGTGAACCGGGGACAATTTTTACCTGATTATTTAGCTCTTCATTTGCAATATCAATAGCCTCTTCACATAATACAGTCCAATCATAAGTTAACCCACCATTTAATACGATAACCTCAGGTGCAAATAAATAAAATAAATTAATTATCCAACAGGACAGTTGAAGCTGAGACTTTAAAATTATTTCATAGGTCTCAGGTTCTCCTTTTTTGTATAAGTTATACAATTCTTCAATTGAACTGTATTTGGTTGATTTTAGTAATCCGTTTCCACTTAGCAGGTCAGTAGCAGAAGTTAATTCATCTTCTATGGGAAGAAGTAGTTTTTGCATTCGTAATGTTAGATGTGATTTTGATTTAAAAGGTTTTCCGTTGTTGATTAAAGCAGCACCAATACCGGTTCCTAAATTTAAATACAGCAGGGAATTATCGAGACTATTTCCTGGGGATTGGTCTTGCCCAGTTCCTGCACCATAATGGTATTCTCCAAGCGCTCCACAAATCACATCAGTTTCCCAGATACAATCTTTTATATTAAGAGCTTGTTTTAAATTATTAATAAATTCGTATCCTAGCCAATTTTTTAAATTATTGCTTTCTAGTAAAACACCATTTGAACTCCATACCCCAGGAAGACTCAATGATAATGATTGAGTCTTATATCCCATCTTTGATACATGATTTGATATCTCTTCTATTTGAGAGGCTGGTTTTGAATTTGTAGGAAAAATATGTGAGCTTAATATTTTAATGTCATTATTTGATGAGGTTAAAAATGCAAGATTTGTTTTTGTCCCTCCAATATCTACAATCAGTGTCTCGTTCATTTTAGTCTTCCTGTTTTATTAAAAAAGTCTTTTTTCCATTTGATAATAATGATATGGTACCAGTTTCACTAAGAAATAGACTTTTAAATGGTTGTGATTTTAACCATAAAATATCATGCCTCGATTTGTTGGATAATCTTTTGTAATCATTTATTATAGTTACCCTTGAGTTAATGTTAAGTGTTCTGTTTAAGGGTGGATCTTTTTTGTTTAAAAGAGGGAGTTTTATATATTCTGACTTTGATTCGATCGGTTCATTTAAATCTTTAATTATGTCTAATGTTAATGTCCCATAATTTATAGTTATTTTAGCTTTATTGTTTGTTATATATTTACTTGGAAATATTGCTGGTAAATTGTTCTTTAAATTGTAAGTGATTATTCTTGACGGAGCGTTGTTTAATATTAAAAAACTTTTAATTTCGCCCAAACTAAGGTCTCTTAAATTTGTAGATAGATAAATTGCTCTTTCTTTAGGTGGAAGAATTAGGATCGTGTCCTGGTTATAAGAAGGGATGAAAAATATCTTAAAATATTTGCTTGAATCTGTGTAAGTGTATATAGAAATGAATAATGTTGTTAATATAGCTAAAAGTATAATAAAAACTTTATTTGATATGTCTATAAATAATTTAAATAGAAGAATCAAAATCATTGCATAAATAATAACTAGTGTATAAAAACTAATATTAGAAAGGAAAATTTGTTTATATTCAAAAGCACTTAAAAAATTTACCCATTGAATAAAAAAATCAGCTAAATAAAATAAAGTTCTTTCCAAGATGTGATTTATTAGGGGTATGTTATTTACTGTCAGATTAATTAACCCGGTTATTAGGATTAATGATGCTAGAGGGACTGCAGCCAAATTTGAAATGAGTCCTAAGAGTTGGATATTATGAAAATAAAACACAATAAGTGGAACTACCATTATTTGGGCAAATAATGATTGGTAGAAGATTGTTAAAAACCAGTTTTTATTGTCTTTAAGTACTTCACTTGCAAATAAATCTAATCCCAGGAATCCTAGAATTGACAACTGTAAGCCAATATCTAATAGGTTCATTGGGTTTACTATAAAAAATCCAATAATTATGAGACTTATGCCTGGTAAGGTTTTCATTCTTTTATCAAACAAATTTCCAATGAGTAAAAAAATGATAAAAACAGTCGCTCTTATGATTGAAGGGGAAAAATCTGCAATAGCTGAGTATATTAATACTGCAAAGAAACATATTAGTGTTGGAATTAATTTCTTCCTGTAATTAAATAGGTTAAACAGTGCAAAGATTCCTGCTGCTAGTATTGAAACATTGAAACCGGATGCGCTTGTTATATGACTTAGCCCAGTGATTTGAATCTTTTCTTTGAGCTTTCCTTCTAATGGACTAGCTTTTGACCCAAAAATAATTCCATTAGCGATTGATAGCCTTTCTTTAGATAAAAATGTTTTATTTATTGAAAGCAGCTTTTCTCTTAGCCGATAAATTGTTCTTGTTAAGATTGTCCTTTTGGGTGTATCCAGAAAAACAAGTGTGCCATTTTTAGCTTTTAAAACATAATTTATTCCTTTTGATAAAAGATATTGCTTTTCATTAAATAATCCAGGCAATATTGCAGTCTTAGGACGCTTCAAGTTACCGGTTATTTGGACGATATCTCCAACTTCGTATTCTTCATATTTTGAACCATTTATCAGGACCCTTGTATTTCTTCCTTGAAATAAGTTTCTTTTAGTAAGGTCAACAATATCTATTACTTTTAATTCATATTTTTTATAAAATCTACTATTTTCAGGTGTTGAAGCTATCTCACCAATATAAACATGTTCTTTATCTAAGTATTGCTCCAAATCTACCGTGCACAATTTTGAGTAAATTATGTTATATCCAAAGCTTAAGACTATTGCTAGTAGCAATAAGATAATTTTAGACTTCTTTGATGCAATAAATATAATAAGTAGAAGGCTACAAAGTGTAATCAGAATTGACTGTTTAATATCCTGGAAATAAAAAGTTGTCCCAAGTAAAATACCAAAGCAAAAAATAACAATAGGATTTTTCCACTCATATAAGGTCGAAATTAATCGCGACCCTACCATTCTTCCATCTGCAAATGCCATATTAGATTTTATTTTATGGAGCAAGCTTGTGCATAGACTAAGCCTTCTTTTTTCATTCTGGCTAGTCCTTCTTGGATGCGTTTTTTATCAATAGTAAGTGCAATTCGGAAATACCCCTCGCCATATTCTCCATAACCGCTTCCTGGAGGTACTACAATTCCACACTTATCCAACATTGCAGCAGCAAAATCGGTTGAATTTTTGAATGTCGGAGGAATTGGTAGCCAGAGATAGAAAGTTCCTTTAATAGGTTCTTTTATATTCCAACCTAATTCTCTAAGTCCGCTTAGTGCAACATCTCTTCTCTCTTGGTAAATTGAAATGTTTTTATTAAGCAAATCTTTTGGTGTTTCAAATGCTGCAATTGCAGCTCTTTGAATAGCTTTAAAGACACCGCTATCAATATTTGTTTTAACTGTACTAAGGGCTTTAACTGTTTTCTCATTTCCTAGGGCAAAACCAACACGCCATCCAGTCATGTTATAGGTCTTACTTAAGCTATGAAATTCAAGAGCAATGTCTTTTGCTCCTTTTGCCTGAAAAATTGATGGAGCAGAATATCCGTCATAGGTCATTTCAGAGTATGCATTGTCTGAAAGAACAATAATGTCATATTTCTTGGCAAATGCAATTACTTCATCATAGAACTCAACTGATGCAATAGCGCCAGTTGGGTTGTTTGGATATCCTACAATAATGATATTTGCTTTTTGAGCTATATCATTTGGGATTTTTGTTAAATCTGGAATCCAGTTGTT
>JAHFBE010000015.1 GCA_023250205.1 Candidatus Melainabacteria bacterium
GCAACTGGAAAAATTGGATTTAAAAGGAATTTAAAAGCTTCAGAAATTGTAGATCAAATTTTAGGGATTCAAAGAGATACAAAAGAAAGAATAAGTAATATTGTTTTTATGGGACAAGGAGAACCACTATTAAACTATGATGAAGTTCTTTCTTCTATCAGTCTAATTAAAGACTCCGTTGGAATTGGTGCACGTCATATAACTCTTTCCACCAGTGGGATAGTTCCAAATATAAGAAAACTGGCTGATGAAAAGCTTCAGATTACTCTTGCCGTATCATTACATGCCCCCGATCAAAGAACAAGAGAAATTTTAGTCCCTATTTCAAAAAAATACAATTTGAACGAATTAATGCAAAGTCTTAAATACTACTACTCAAAAACAAAAAGAAGAATCACTATTGAGTATGTAATGCTTGAAAATATAAACGATCAGATTGAAAAAGCAAAAGAGCTTTCAGATCTTATTAAAGACCTTCACTGCCATATAAATTTAATTCCTTATAATCCAATTGAACATTCATTTGAAATTTCTGATAGCACTTTACCTCTAGTAAGGCCAGCAAATGGAAAAATATATAATTTTAAAGACGTATTGGAGAAAAAATCCGGTAAAAAAGTAACTGTCAGAAGAGAGCGTGGAGTTGATATAGCTGCTGCCTGTGGACAACTGGCTAATAAAATCGAGGCAGGAGACAAGAAGCATGAAGCATGAAAAAGGGTCCTTCCTCCCTCATGTTTCCTGCTTCTTGCCTCAGTTCTCTTCTTTATTTACCAATCTATAACCTTTGCTAATTATCATTAGGGGAAAGAGCCTAATATTATTAGAAAATCAAAATATTTGCACTTTTGATATATTAATAATACAAATGAGTAAAAATGTTATTGGCTTTCTTTGTTTTTTGGGAAAAATAATTATATAAAATGAAATTTGAATTAAATACTAAAACATTACTAAAAGCAAATTATTTTCTTCTTGCAATATTTTGTATAGTTTTCTTCTCTAATTTTGAAATGAAAACTGCAAATGCAGGGATTGATGTAACTGCTGTAGAAGCTGAAAATCAAGCAAATATAACCCCAGATGAACTGTATCAGAAAGTATGGGAGCTTATAAAGAAAGACTATGTGGATCAAACTTACAACAGTCAGGATTGGAATATTTGGAAAGATCGTTATAAAGGGAAATTACAAACCTTAAACGACTCACATAAAGCCATAGAAACAATGCTTGCAAGCCTGGGAGACAGATATACAAGGTTTTTAAGTAAAAAAGATTTTGATGATGAAAAACAAGCAATCAATGCAAAACTAACCGGTATAGGAATTCAAATCGGCTTGGATAAAAGTCAACGTTTAATTGTTATTGCACCAATTGACGGAACACCAGCAGCAAAAGCAGGCTTGATGCCAAGTGATGAAATTACAGAAATTAACGGTGAGTCTACTAAGGGTATTTCAGTAGAAGAAGCTGCTACTCAAATAAAAGGTCCAATTGGTACACAGGTAACTCTCACAATTGCAAGAGGAAAAGATAACTTTAAAAAGACTATTACTCGTGCTGAGATTCCAATTAGAGCAATTTCAAAGGGACATGCAAAGATGTTGAAGAATGATATTGCTTATATAAGACTTAATAGTTTTATTTCACAAGAAGCTACAAAAGAAATGAAAGAAGCTCTAAAGCAGCTCGAGAAAGCTACAGGATTTATTATTGACCTTCGCGATAATCCTGGAGGGCTCTTAACAAACGCAATAGAAATCTCAGATCTCTTTTTAGATGATGGGGTTATAGTCAGCACTGTTGATCGTGATGGTTATATCCAATCTGTTAACGCTGATGATAAATTAGCAAGCAATAAACCAATTGTAATTCTTGCAAATGAAAATAGCGCAAGTGCAAGTGAAATTTTGAGTGGCGCTTTAAAAGATAATCAAAGAGCAAAAATTGTAGGTGGTAAAACTTTTGGAAAAGGACTTGTTCAAGGTATTAATAAACTTGATGACGGGTCAGGAGTAAACATTACAATTGCAAAATACCTCACCCCAGCAAAAATTGATATTAATCACTTTGGCATAAAACCTGACTATGAAGTAAAGCTAACCGTTGATGACTATAAAGCCAGTAAAGGTCCTTGGTTTAGCGATCCAAATAATCTTCCTTCAAAACGGAAACCCGAAGATGGAAAAGATCTCCAGCTTACCAAAGGAATTGAAGTTATCAAAGAACTAATGAAAGTAACAAATGGATTTAATCCTCACAATACTGCAAAAGCAAAAACAGAAAGAGATAAAGCAGCTTTAAATCACTAATATTTTCAACTTTCTTCTTTATTATTTTCCTTCAATTCAAAGAGAAGATTGTTTCTTGCTTCTAAATGCAAAGGGTGAATAAAGTACCCTTTATCAAGTATTTTGAAGAGCTTCAAATCAAGTGTTTTCAAAGCTGCCTCTTCAAGTCCTCTCTTACGAAGAGCTTTCTCGATTTTCTTTATAGCTTTTGGAGCTCTTTCAGGTTCAGTATCATCACCAACCATTACAGCCAGATGAATCTTTCCTTGTCTAATTTCAATTTGCTTTCCTTTATTAGGAATAATTTCATCAATTCCTGAAGGACCAAAAGTATGGCACCATATTGCTGCCAAAATCTCTGGATCTTCAATTTCAAGATCTCTTCTCACTAAAAAAGCACCAACTCTTGCATGAAGATCTTCCTGAACTATATTATCCGTGAAATCTCTTTCAATCCCAAATTCTTCTGCAAGCTCAACTTGTCGTTCCCCTGGTAATTCTTTAGCACTATCATGTAGTAACCCACCAATTGCAGCTTTATCAAAATTTAAATCTAAGTCATCAGCAATTTTTTGAGATTGCTGCATTACACGGAGGCTATGCGCATACAGTTTCGGGCTTACCCTCTCACGTAACCATAGTTTAATTTGTCCTATTGAGACCCCGGATATACTAGGCATCTCCATCCACCTTATTTACTACATTAGTTAAAGCTCTCCCTATATTACCACCCTCAGTAAAAGATCTAAAAGGATGTTTTGAAAACTCTTCATCATCTTTTAAGAGATCACCAGAGTGAATAGCATATACAGGTGCAGGAGCAGTTTCATCTAAAGATAAATTTATTTTTTGAACTCGAAGATGCTTGTCATTTTGTGAATCTCCAAGTGCTATGCCAGCTTTTAATTCTCTTAACTTGTCTTTTGGTAACCGACTAACAATCAAATCAAAAATGGAAGCTTTATCTATTTGAACTTTTCCAACTGGTGCAAAAAACATGTAGAAATAATTTCCATGATTTGAGATATTAAATTTAATTTCTTTGTCTGATATACCTTTATATTTTTCTTTAATCATTTCACCAAATTTTTTCATTTCAGACTCACGCAAATGAAGATTAACCTCAGGATTCATAATCATATAAACAGCTGATTCCCCTTTGCTAAACACTGCAAATGAATTAAATACATCTTCTCTTCTATAAACCTTACAGTGTGGATATGCTAATTCTGGTTTTATACCATCAGATTCAAGCTCAGCAAAACACTCGTTTTGAAAACACTCCTCTAAAACAGAAAATAATAAACCTCTATCCCATCCTGTATTTTCTCTTATATACGTTTCCCATCCTTTGTCATAATCTTCTGGCTTTACTCTAGAAACCCATTCCCCAAATGAAGAAACATCATTTTCATTAAAATAAACAATTTTTCCGTTATCAGTAGAGAGAAAATCAAAAGGAGGAAAGCCTTCCAATAAACCTTTTATTTCTCTAACTGACATAAAGTCAAGTCCTGTAACTGCACCAATTACTGCTCTTTCAGATACTTGCTTAAAAGCAGATTGATTTTCTCTTAAAAAGTCTTCATTCCAGCTTTTTCGAAATTTGACCCAGGGGATTAAAGTATCATCTAGATCTGCAAGGATTATTTTATTTGGTGCTTTTGTCGTAAATCTTGCTGGTAAAAAAGATTTGTTTAATTCAAGTACTTGCATAAAATATTGATTTCATTTTTTCACAGGAATGAAATTTTTTGTTGATATATAGCTCTTAATATATTAATTTCTTTTAATCTTAGTTAAATTAAAAGAAAAAATAATTCTTAACCAATAACAAAGAAGCCCTAAAACTGGAGGAGAGAAGACCTGATCTTGGAATTTTTGTTGGTGCGCATACTCATGAAGATGAGCACAAAGTAGGTAAAATACATTATTTTAATCCTGGGGCATGGAAGCCTGTAATTTCTGCATACCGAAGAGGGTGGGAATGGTTTTTTCCTGAAGAAAGCATCTTAAATGGACACGCTTTAAGGCTTGAAACTGATTTAACATCAACAAAAAGAAGAAGGCATATTAAATACAAAATGGCTCCTGATAAAGGTACAATTCTTATTAATAAGTAACTGTTATAGTTTCTCCTTTACCCACAAAATCGCTTCTTCTTTTGTTTTAATCTCACCAACAGCAATTGCTTCATCTAATTCTTTCATTAAATCCCCAAGCTCTCTTGAGGGCTTTAGTCCAGTTAAATTCATTATTTGATTTCCATCCAGTAGTTTTGGTTTTTTTGCCTTTTCAATTTCTTTGGTTTCATATCTTTTATACTCATCAAACAAATAAAGAAGTAGCTTTTCTCCATTTAGAATATCTTCTTCTGAAATTTTTGGACCACGAGTAGCATGAAGATCACTAAATGCCAGCATCAACAAAAGAGGAGTATCATTCCCTACATCCCTAAAGAATCTGTACAAAGCTCTTTCTGTAATAGGTGCATTACCCTGACTTAGCTGAAAAGGTCTTAAATGATATCTAACTAATTTTGAAGCTGTTTCAGATATTGAATTACTGAATTTAAGCCTTTCACTAATTGTATTCATGATTTCTGAACCAGTTTTATCGTGTCCATAAAAAGTATGTTTTTCTTCATCATTTATATTTTTAATTTCCCATGTACCAGGCTTACCTATATCATGAAAGAGTGCCCCAAATTTTGCCAGTGCTTTTCTTTTAGGGGAAAGTGCATTTCCTACTGGATCTTGAAGTTCTTCTTTTGCCCAGGATGGGATTTTATGAAAATTCTCCTCAAAGGTTTTAATAAGCTCAAGTGAATGATCATATAGCCATAAATGATGATGGCTGTTTGGTGTAACTTTTCTCATTGGGGTTAATTCCGGAAAAATCTTTTCAAGAAGCCCTGACTCAGAAAGTTGTTTTATATATTCAAAGGAAGAATTACAATCAAAAATTTTCCATAACTCATAAGATACTCTTTCTACAGAAACCGGCTCATCAAATGATTTTAAATTGTTTTTTATAAATTTTATAATGTCCGGGGCAATTTCAGCTTGTAATAAGGCACCAAATCTAAACGCTCTTAAAAACCTTAAAGGATCATCTAAAAGATTCTCCAATTTTATTGCCTTAATCTTCTTTTCTTTTAAATCTTTAATTCCATCAAATCTATCTATAAACAAACCTGGGTTTTTAAGATCTATTGCAATAGAATTAATAGTAAAGTCTCTCCTTGCAAAGTCTAACTCCAGAGCAGTACCTTTAACTGGGGTAAAATCAAAGGTATATCCTCTACTTTCTTCATCCTTTAAGACAAATCTTATAGTTTGAGTAATTTCATCAAGTAAGAAATAATTACCAGAAATCTTATTAACTAGCTCTTTTCCTAACAAATCTGTACTTTTATCTACTACAATAAAGTCTAAATCATGGGATGGTATCCCCAGGATCATGTCTCGAACAAAGCCACCAATTAGATACAGCTTCTCCTCTGACAGTATTTTAATTAGGTTTTTAACCTCTACCGGGAAAGCAATATCTCCAAAACTGGGTAAATTCATCATAGAAGCTTTTAACGTTTCTTTAGTCATATTTAATTCATTCCAGATTATTATATAGCGCAAAACTACTTTGTGCTTTTAAAAAGCAAATCATATGAAAATAAATCTAAAAATACTTGTTATTACGGCCATTTCAAGCATTTTCCTAATAACAGCTTTTACTGTTCTATACTCTAAATTCAGTCAACCAAAAAGAAACGGTTCAATTAATATTAGCGGCTTACATGATAAGGTAAACATTTACTTTGATAATCATGGTAGAGCACATGTCTTTGCTAATAACCTTCACGACTTAGTTTTCACACAAGGATACTTAACAGCACAGGATCGCTTGTTTCAGCTTGATATTAGCAGAAGAGCCGCAAAAGGAGAACTTGCTGAAGTCCTCGGTAAGAAAGGATTAATAAGAGATAAGTTTGCCAGAACTATTGGTTTGTTAAGAAGCGCAGAAAAAGAATTAAAAAGCTCAAGCAAAGAAAGTCTTGAAATCCTTGATTACTATAGCGAAGGAGTTACTGCATACATAAACAAACATAGATACAACCTCCCGCTTGAATTCAGAGTTTTAAATTACAGACCAAAACCATGGAAGCCAGTTGATTCAATTCTAATCTTTAAACAAATTGCAGAAGTGACAGATACCAGCTGGCAAATTGATTTAATGAGACAGGAAATCTACAAAAAACTTTCTCCAGAACAAGCACAGGAATTATTTGAACAAAATTTCCCTGGAAACCCAGTCATTAACTATGATGCAAAGAGATATCTTGTATTTGATGATTATATTTTAAAGAAGCCAAATCTAGTTCAAAGATGGAAGTCCATAAAAGAAAATGTGGCATTAAAGAAAATACTTGAAACCCCATATTTTAAAATCAGAAGAGCAATCATTGAAGCTGCAGATTTTTTAAGAAACGGATCAGATCGCTGGGAAGGATTTAACTGGGGATCAAACTGCTGGGTAATCAGAGCAGATAAAAACAAGAATCCAATACTTGCAAATGATCCACATATGGAAATTGCAAATCCAAGTTTTTGGTATCCAGTTCATCTTATAGATAAAAATGATGGGGTAAATTTCTTAGGTTTAAGTATTCCCGGTATCCCAGGAATACTAATCGGACATAATGGAAATGTTGCATGGGGGATTACAAGTCTTTCTGCAGATGTACAGGATGTTTTTATTGGAGAATTTAAAGACAACAATTCACTGGTTTACAAAACAGGAGATTCATGGGAAAAAGCGAGGGTAATTAAATCAAAGATCAAAGTGAAGAATCAAAGAAAACCTTATATCCATAAAATAGTGCTTACAAATAGCGGTCCAATTTTAGATCGAAATGGCTCAAAAGCAGTTGCACTAAAATGGAGTCTTATAGATTCAGAAAACGCAGACTCCGTAAAAGCAATCTGGAATCTAAATAAAGTTAAAAATTGGGAAGACTTCAGGAATGATTTAAAAGACTACAATGCCTCTACTTTAAGCTTCCATTATGTAGACAAAGATGGAAACATCGGATATCAGGCTGCTGGCGTTATCCCAAATAGAAAAGATATTTCAGGAAATCTTCCAGTTTCAGGATTTAGCGCAAATGAACATTGGTCTGGAAACATCCCTTTTGAAGAGCTTCCACATGCCTATAATCCAGCCGTAAACTATATAGTTAGTGCAAACAATAAAGTAGTAAGTTCAAACTATAAATATGACTTAGGTCATAATTTCCTATCACCATTTAGAGCAGTCAGAATTAGCACATTACTTTCTCAGGAAAAAGCTTTAGATATAAAATCAAACAAAGAAATGCAAAAAGATCTTTATTGCTGGGTTGCAAATTATTTAACAGTACAAATTTTAGAAGCATATTACAAATCAAAGATGTCAAATCAGGACCTCTTACCTGTTATTCAGCTCTTAAACAAATGGGATTTTAATTTAACAACAGAAAGCCCACAAGCATTGATCTTTGAAAAGACATATGAAAATCTGCTCAAAAAGATTCTCCTAGATAAGTTGGGGGATGATCTAACAAAGAATTATCTAAAAGAATGGAGAGCAAATAGTCTTGCCCTTATAAATATACTTATAAATGGAGATGAATACTGGTTACCAGATGGGATAAAAAGTTTTGATTCTCTTTTATTAATTTCGCTTTCAGATGCAGTGAAGGAAATTAAAACACTTACAAAAACAGATAATCCTGAAAACTGGAGCTGGGGGAAATATCACACTTTAACAATAGAGCATCCGTTTAGCAAAGGACTCCCTATTTTAAGTCCACTAACCAATGCAGGTCCCATAAGCGTGGGTGGCGACAGAGATACAATAAGTGCATTTGGGACCAATAATAATTTAAAAGTAGTATGGGGACCATCTGCAAGAGTAGTTCTAGATTTAAAAAATTTAAATAAAGCTCATGTTCAGATACCTCTTGGAACATCAGCACAGCTTGGAAGCCCGTATTACAGAGATCAAACAAAAGGTTGGATAGAAAACAATGACGAGCCATTTGTTTATGATGATAAGCTAATTACAAAAAATGCAAAAGAAACACTGGAATTGATACCAAGAACTTAAGAATTTTTTACACTATATTATTTGGGTATGTAAAGCTTTTACAGATAAATGTCATTGCGAGGAGGTTCTTTAGAACCAACGAAGCAATCTCCAAAACGTTAGGAGATTGCCACGCCTCGCTTTGCTCGGCTCGCAATGACATGGAAAGTTTTACCGTTTACATATCAACATTACTTTTTGTATTAGAATAATAACTATGGCTCAAGACAATTCTTTTGACATTGTTAGTAAAGTTGATCTGCAAAATCTCGATAATGCAGTAAACAATGCCATGAAAGAAATTAAAAGCAGGTATGATTTAAAGAACACGAATAGTTCAATAGAACTTGATAAAGGAGATAACACTGTTAAGTTAATTGCTGATGCCGATTTCCAGCTAGATCAAATCATTCAGGTTTTGTATCAAAAGATGATAAAACAGGGGATTGATATCAAAGCCATAAAATCAAAAGGGCGTGAACCCGCTGGTGGAGACAAAATACGTGAAATATTTAATCCTATAAATGGGATAGAACAAGAAGTAGCAAAAAAAATTATAAAAGATATTAAAGACACAAAACTAAAAGTTCAGACTACTATTCAAGGCGATCAGCTAAGAATCTCAAGTAGATCAAGGGATGACTTGCAAGCAGCAATCTCTGCTGTTAGAGAAAAAGACTATGGGATCGCTTTGCAATTTGTAAACTATCGGTAAATAATCAAGCTTTATTATTCACAAGCTTATCTTTTATAACAAACCCCAGACTAATAACTATTACCAAAAATACAGCCATTAATAATATTGTCTTTTCAAACTGAAGTCTTAACTGTTCACCAATAATACTTGCAGAATTTGCAACTAAAATATATCTAAGACTTCTTACTGGAAAACTTACACATGCAAATAAAATCGGATTAAATTTCATTAACCCACTTCCCAATGTTAGAGCCTTATAAGGAATAGGTGTAAAAGCATCTATAACAATTGCCCAGACACCATATTTTTTAAAAAGAACCTCCGCTTTATCGATAAAAATAAGGTTTGGGAAAATCTTATCTACAATTTTTCTTCCACCAAATCTTCCGATACAATACCCAATGCATCCACCAATTACCGAACCAATACTACAAACCATCGCTAGTATTGTTGGATTTAAAATGTTTTGTATTGCAAGAGTAGATAATAAAAAATCCGGCGGTAAAGGTAAAATAAACCCATCAAAAAAAGCATTAAAAAACAAACCAGTGGTACCATATTGTTTAAAGAATTCTTTTAAACTGTCTAACATAAATATGCGAAAGAAAAATTACGCTCAAAAAAATCTGCGTTCTGTGATACTTAACCTGCATCAGTATACAGCAGGTAAGTCCATTGGGGAAATAGCACATAAATACAAACTTCACCCAAGCAAAATCCTGAAATTAGGTAGCAATGAAAACGTTTTAGGTTCTTCACTAAAAGCAAAAATTGCAGCAACATTTGCCCTGGAAAAAGTAAATATTTATCCAGAGGTTGTTTCTACTGAGCTTTCCAATAAAATCAAAAAACTGCACAGACTAAAGAACGTAGAAGTTGTAGTAGGAAATGGAATGGATCAGATCCTGGAAATGCTGGGAAGATTATTCCTCAACAATGGAGATGAGACTATTATTTCTGTTCCAACATTCACACCGTATGAATTATCCACCTTATGGGCAGGTGGCAAACCTCGCTTAATCCCACTTTTAAAAAACACCTGGCAAATGAATGTAGAGAAAATTTTAAAAACAATAAATAAAAGAACAAGAATTATATATATTTGTTCTCCCAATAATCCTACAGGTAATTTAATGAATGAAGAAGATATTAAAAAAATTGTTGAGTCTACGGACAAAATAGTTTTTCTAGATGAGGCCTATGCAGAATTTGCAGGAAAATCATATATAAAATGGGTTGAGAAATATCCTAATTTAATTATTGGAAGAACATTTTCAAAAATTTATGGATTAGCCGGATACAGAGTTGGCTATGCCTTTATAAATAAGGCATTGATTAGTTATTACTTAAATTCAATCACACCATTTGTTGTATCAAGACCCGGACAAGCAGCCGCTCTTGCAGCATTGGACGATAAAGACTTTGTTTCAAAAACCTTAAAAATGAATAGTGAAGGTAAAAAGTTTTACTATGAAAATTTGAAAGCCGCTGGTATAAAATATCTTCCGACAAATGCAAACTTCATCACCATAAATACTTTCCCAATTAAGGCAAAACTTATAGGAACAAAATTACTTGAAAAAGGAATAATTACAAGAGAATGTACCTCATTTGGCAATGGTGGAGAATATTTCGTACGGATTACTATAGGAACAAAAGAACAGAATAAAAGGGTTTTAGAAGCGCTGAAAAGCCTGTCATTGCGAGCGTAGCGAAGCAATCTCACTTGACCATTAATAAATACATACTCAAGCTAAGAAAGTGTTAGGTTTTTATGAGATTGCTTCGTCAGGACTACGTCCTTCCTCGCAATGACACCAACAATTTAATATGCCTGCACTCTAGTGGAATAATCTCTAATAATTCTTGCGGCTTCCTCTTCAGCCAAATATGACCTGGCAATATTGCTCATCTTTTTTGCAGCATTTAAATAATTTTCATCATTTAACATACAACGAACATTAAATGAAATAGAATCAACATTTAAATCTCTATATGAAAGCTTAGAAGCTAATCCCAATTCACATAATCTCTTTGCATTTGATTCCTGCTCAACCTGACCTGCATCAGGAACCACAAGCATTGGAACACCAAGAGTAATTAATTCCATTGCAGTACTATGCCCAGCCTGAGTGATAACTAAATTTGCATTCAAATAATATTCTGCCGGATTATCTACAAATCCTACAAGGTACAAATTTGGAAGGGAAATATTTGATTTAAAATTGCTTAAAACAATAAACAAAACATCTGGCATTTGTTTAGCAAGTAAAGGAATTACATCAAATAATGGCTTTCTATATTTATGTCCTCCAAGAGTACAAACTATTTTTCTTTTAAACCCTTGATATTGCTGAGGAAGAATGTTTTTAGAACCTTCTTGTAATAAAGACTTCCAACTCCATGGGAGTAGAGGTCCAAGAAATCTTTGTTTCTTCTTTACAAAATTTTCATTACACAATAATGGTAAACAAAGTGAATAAGGTGGTGGTAAGTCAGGGAGGAATATTTCATCTGTAGCTTCAAGCCAATCCTTTACTACTTTAAGAAAGAAAGGCTCTGCCGCATTCGTTAAAACAGCCTTTGTCCCAGCTCTAAGCCATTCTCTAAATGAAATCTCTATCAAACTATCTTCTAGATTATTTAATTCTGCCTCAAAAAAAGGAGCAAATGTAGTCTGATTTGTAAGTAAAATACACGGTATACCAAGTTTATGTGCAGCAAAAACCGGAGCACTCCTTGAATCAGCAATGACACAGGTAATACCATAATTTTGAATAATTTTTCTCTCTTCACTGATAATCTGATTAATTGCTACAGGCCATGAGCTGTTTTTCAAAATAGTCAACCCAATATCAAAATTTCCATCCTTTCCAACAAAACTAATCTCTGGAGTTACTTCAACCGTTGAAAAAGATGTATTTTCAAATCTCTTTAATGCATATCCATAACTACCTAATAGAACTTCCTCTGGATTTAGTTGCCTTGCAATTGCAAGAGCCCTACTTGAATGTCCATATCCTTCCCCATTAACAGAAAAATAAATCTTATGTTTAAGTTCCTTACTTCCGAACTCACTTGTAGAAATAAGATTCTTTGAATATTTTTGTAATATCTGGTCTTTCATCTTAATTTAAATTCTATTACCCGTTATTATAAGCTATTACAATCTTTATAACCTTTTAATATTTTGAAAGTTTTAAGCTATAAGTTGCAAGTTATAAGCTTATAACTTACTGCTTAAAGCTTATTGGTTTAATATGTTAAAATCCTCATTGATCAATCAGGAATTATGACTGTAAAAACTGCAACTCAACCCGTAATTAAGCTAGAAAAGGTTTCTTGCTCGTACAATGGTTTTCTTGCTGTTAAAGACGTTAACCTGGAAATAGAATCAAATAAAATAACTGCACTTATTGGACCTTCCGGATGTGGTAAGTCTACTGTACTTAGAACCCTAAACAGGATGAATGACACTGTACCTGGAGCAAAAATCAGCGGCACTATCCTTATCCACAACGAAGACATTTATAGGAATAATGTGGATTTAATAGAGCTTAGAAGGAACATTGGGATGGTTTTTCAAAGGCCCTATCCGTTTCCCATGAGTATCTACGATAATGTTGCTTATGGACCAAGAATGCATGGTATCAAAGATAAAAAAATTCTTGACGAGCTTATAGTACATAGCTTAGAGCAAGCTGCTCTCTGGAATGAAGTAAAAGACAAACTTACACAAAATGCATATGAACTTTCTGGCGGTCAACAACAAAGACTTTGTATTGCAAGAGCACTTGCTGTAGAGCCTGAAATATTACTTTTAGATGAGCCTTGCTCAGCATTGGATCCCATTGCTACTTTAAAAATCGAAGATCTGTTAAATGAGTTAAAGAAAAAGCTAACCATTGTTATAGTTACACACAACATGCAACAAGCAAGCAGAATATCAGACAATACTGCCTTCTTTTGGACTACTGAAGAAAGAACAGGTTTCTTAGTGGAGTATGATTCAACTGCTCAAATTTTCAGCAGTCCAAACGATAAACGTACTGAAGACTATATAACAGGAAGATTTGGTTAATGGCAGAAATAATTCCACTCGATCAACTAGCAAATAGACTACAATTTCTTCATTCAAAAAACAAAGATCTTAAGATTGTCGCAACCAATGGTTGTTTCGATATCCTCCATATTGGACATATAAGATCTCTTCAAAAAGCAAAGTCACTTGGAAATTTTCTAATTGTGGGTCTAAACAGTGATTCTTCGATAAAAAGACTAAAGGGAGATGATAGACCCCTAAATAATGAAAAAGAGCGAGCAGAAGTTCTTGCTGCTATTTCATGCATTGATTTTGTAAGCATTTTCAATGACGATACTGCTGAAAATTTTCTAGAAATAGTGAAACCACAAATTTATGTGAAGGGTGGGGAATATAGCATAGATATTCTCCCGGAAACCAAGATAGTAAAAAAATACAATGGTGAAATTATTCTAGTTCCGATGATCCCAAATTCCTCTACTACTAACCTGATTAACAAAATTAAAAAAATTTAAGGTGCCTACCTCTATCTTTTTAGAAATATTTTTTGCTAGTATAAAATTAAGAGATCATTAAGGAACCAATTTATTTAATTAACTACATTATTTAAGGAGCAATATATGGCAAAATACACAAAAAAATGGGAAATCGCATATGTAGCCAAGAAATTAAGACAAGAAAAGACTGTTACCTTAACCTGTTTACAAAGCGAAACTTCTTTAATAATTGAAATGTTACGTTCTTTCAGTAATTCAAATCCAATTTTAAGACAAACTATATGCAAACCTAACTCTCAAGAAGTCCTTTTAGAAATTGTTAATCCATAAAACAAATCGAGGCACGATTACTCGCGCCTCGAAGTATTAATAACTCTTTTATCTAAAGGTCTACACCTGAGCCATCGCCAAGTTTATCTTCTAAATTATCAACAAATTCAAGCATTAAACCTAGTCTTCTCAGTTTATCTTCTTTAAAAATAACTTCTTTAGCTAACTCTTTCCTTTGCTGATATAGATCACTTAGGTCTTTAGCTAACATTCTAAATTCTTCTGTTACTGTTGCCATATTTAATTCCTTTGTCTTGTGAAATTAACTACTTTTATGCTTCGGCAAAAGCAACATGAACAAAAGCCTTGAAGAGGGATAACCTATCATGATTTTTATTTAGGGGTATCCCCTTATGAGACAGTCTCTATATCTGGAGAAAACTTTTTGCTAAAAAAAGCTTTAACTGTATCATATAAATTACTTAGGCTTGAAGTACATGCCTGATAAGTAGCCTTAGGGTTAATAGCAGGAAATAAGCTTGCAATTGACTCATCACTTGTTTCTTTTTGAATATCTAACATTTCTTTCCTAAAGTTAGCAAGATTATCAAATAAAAGCTCATTTGCAATTGGAAAGATTTTCAATGCTGAATTTGTAACAAAGCCTAATAGTCCTTTATCAAACACTTTTGCCAGTATTGGCATAGCAAGGTTTAGTGGGACAAATATTGCTCCAAATATATTTGAATACTCTTTAATTTTTTTAGCTGGAATTGATCTGGCAAAACTTGTAATACCCCAGATAATTTTTGCTCCCCATGATTTCTTATAATCATTAAATTTATTTTCAGGAATATCACTTCCAGCACCCTCTTTTAAGCCTTCATATAGCTTCTTAATAAAGCCATCATCCTTGGTATCCTCTGTAAATTCTTTTGCAAATTCCTGGAAGCTATTATATTGATTATCCTTCAACACTTTATTTACAATAATAGAAGACACTGTGCTTTCTTTACCCAGGATTCTTTCAAATCCACTGCTAATATTTTTAATAATCTTTTGGAGGGAGAATTCTTTATAAGTAAGCGGGCTTAATTTAATTTCACCAAGAATTTTGTCCTTAGACTTGGAAACATTTTGAATCGCTTCAATTTCACCCACATAATTACCCATATTCTCACTTACCAAATCATAAACCCATGGATTAACAGTAACCATAAAATCAAATAGTTTTACATTAGGACAAAGCCATTTTAAAAATGGCATTGCAATGTTTTGAATACAAAAGATTTTTGGAAACAATTTAACAAAATCTAGATTTAACTTGTTGTAGTTATCAATAAGAAAGATTGCATTTTTTACAAGCTTTTGTTTTACCTCCGGCTCAGCTTCTCCATCTTTTTCTTGAAAAGTACCAGATAAAAATTTTTGAGCATCTAAAGGATCTATTTCAGCCCGCCTTTTATATTCCGCAAAAACTTTAGCAAATTCAGGATCTTTCAGGATATTTTTTATAGGCTCAAAATCATCTTCTTTAAAGCCATAGGACTTAAATACATGGTATGCAATCCACGATGTTAATGTAGTCCGCCTGTTATATGCTCTGTCCAGAATATCAGCAACATTATGCAAAGAAACATGTGCTTTCTCCTCATCAGGAGCAAGTTCAATACGGCTTGCATTTTTTGACAGAGTTTCATCAATAAAAACCCTGTCCTCTTTCTCTCCTTGATTTTCTAAGCCAGACTGAAGACTTTCTACAAATTGTTTCAAGCCACCATAAGCCTGTATCTGTTTATCTAATATCTGCGAAATTTTAAGAGTGCTACCATCAGGAGTAAATTCATACCCATTTGTACCTACCTCACCAGCAATAATTTGTACATTTTTAATTTTTTGATCGTCAAATTTATCTAAGTCTTTAGAGATATCAATTTGTTGACTTAAACGCCTTTTCAATTCCTGGGCAACACCAGAATCTAAGCCTCGTCGCAAAACAGTAAATGATAAATTTGGTTTTATAGTTGTCATAATATAAATCAAAAACAAGAATATGCTTTTACTGGCCATTTTTACTTCCAGTCAAAGCTATAAACGTTTTCAATATTTTTTTTAGAAAAAAGCTATATCTCATATAAATACAGCTTTTAAGCCAATATTACCAATCCTTAACCCTGCAAAGGAAGTTTTTCTTAACCTAGAAATATAAGGAAATCATTAAAGAATTTAATAGCTAAAATATTTGATAAATATCAACTTTTTATTGATATAAATCCACAAAATACTCTAAAAAGCTTAACCGTTTTAACCATATTAAGGGTATAAAAACAAAAGTAATAGATATAACTTTTGAAAACTTAAAAACAAGGAGTACTTATGAACAGGGTAGTTGTAATTGGCGGGTGTGGAAGATTAGGTCTTAGAATTTCTCTCATTGCTGCAAACAAAGGATTCAATGTTACAGCAGTAGATATTGATGATGAAAGAATAAATGAAATTAAACATGGCTCTCTACCATTTATTGAAAATGGTGCAGAGATTTATCTTGAGCAAGCTCTAAAAAACAAAACTCTAAAACTTAGTCTTGAGTACGACACTGTCTCAAATGCAGATGTTGTAATAATAACAATTGGAACCCCCGTAGATTCAAATTTAAATCCAAGCTTAGAACCTCTTGCTGGAGCAATTTTTGATATAGCAGGATACTTAAAGAAAGAGCAGCTTCTTGTTTTCAGGAACACTATTTCACCAGCAATTTTAAATAGAATTAAAACCCTAATTGAAGATAAAACTGGTTTCAAGGTTGGAAAGGATATTTATCTGGCATTTGCTCCAGAAATGTTAAACGAGCATGAAAACATTCATAATCTTTCTAATACTCCACAACCAATTGGAACCTTTGAAAAAGAAAGCTTTAAAGTTGCAGAAAAATTCTTCAAAGCAATTACAAAAGGTAAGATTAGCTGGCTAACTCCTGAAGAAGTAACTCTTGCAAAACTAATGCAAAATGCAACTTCTTATATACAAGCAGCTTGGGTAAATGAATCTTATTTAATTGCTGAGAGTTTTGGAGCAAATATGCATAGGATAATAGATGCTATGGAAATAGAAACAGGAGGCAAGAAACAAGAAGCAAGAAGCACAGAGCATTCTTCCATTCTTCGAAATCCAAATCCAAACAACAGTGGACCTGGAATGCATAAAGAAGGATGGTTCTTGACAGACAGGACTCCATTTACTGAATTAATAACAAATGCATTTAAAATTAATGAGTCAATGCCTTCTCTCATAATAAAAAAATTACAAGAACATAAGGTAAGTAAAGTAACTATTCTTGGAATGACAAGTAAAGCTGATTCAGATGATGCAAGAGCATCCCTTAGCTACAAGCTAAGAAAAGCGCTTTTTTATCAGGACTATAATGTTACCTGCTATGACCCATATTTGCCAGAGTATTCTGATTCTTCCGCTCTTCAAGATACAGATGTTGTAATTCTTATGACTCCGCATAAAGAGTTTCAAAATCTCGCTAACATTTTGAAACTTGTAAAAAGATCCAACTGTCTAATAATAGACTTACAAGGGTTTTGGAAAGAAACTAGAGAAAATGGAAACAATGGAATTTTGCAAATAAGCTCAACAAAAACTGCAACAAAAACAAAAAAATAAACTAATGGCAAAGAGATATAGTCTGATTTTTTCTAGCCTTGTTCTAATTATGGGCTTATTTCCGATTTCTTCTTTTGCAAAGCCTCTTTCCTCTATATGCAAAGAAGGAATTAAAATTTGCACATCACAAAAGCAAGGGAATCAAACAGCTGAAGAAGCCCTACAGGAATGCATTCACTGTTGTACGACAGACACAAAAAGAATTATAAATGAGAAATGTTTTAACTCTTGCACAAATAAATGTGCAATTAAACATACAGGAAAACCTATTAAAAGAACCTCAAAAAAATCAAACCAATCTCTTTCGACAAATTGCACAAAAGACTTTTAATCCTTGTTTTTTATAAAACCTGAAATCTGAATAATTTCTATTTCTTGCTACATGCATTTTTCCATCTGCAAGCCCACGAACAAAAATATGTACGGTTTCTTTATGGCAAAATTCAAAATTATCAGGGATTTGATATTCGTCAAGGTTCCTACTCGTAGGGACTTGCCATGGCAAATCCTTACGACATAATAATTTTGCCCAATTTATAATAGCTTTGATGTAATTATGCATTTTTATTGTCTTTTAACATTTAAGTATCTTATAATTAGTCACACCTTTTAGTATTATAGTTAAGTACAAAGGAAAAGAAAATGCCAGAAGAAAAGAAAAGCAAAATCACAGGTTCAGAAGCACTATTAAATTGTCTTGTTAAAAACGAAGGTGTAAAAACCATTTTTGGATATCCTGGTGGAGCAGTACTTGGACTTTATGATGAACTTTATAAAAGAGATGACATAAATCATATTCTTGTAAGACACGAACAATCCGCAGGATTTATGGCTGACGGCTATGCCAGGATTACAGGAAAGCCCGGAGTTGTTTTAGCTACCAGTGGTCCTGGTGCTACAAACATAGTTACAAGCTTATGCAGCTCTCATATGGATTCGATACCGGTAGTAGCATTAACAGGACAAGTACCCACTTATGGAATCGGGAAAGATTTCTTCCAGGAAGCAGATATTACAGGAATAACAATGCCTGTAGTTAAACATAGTTACCTTGTCCTTGATCCCACTCAAATTCCAAAAACTGTAAAAAAAGCATTTTTAATTTCATCTACAGGAAGACCAGGTCCTACTCTTATTGATTTACCAAAAGATGTTTTAAGCGGAACATTTGAATATCACGAAGGAATGGAAAACAAATTTACTCTACCAGGTTATAAACCTACAGTAAAAGGAAATGCCAGACAAATACATGCAGCAAGCAAAGCAATTTTAGCGGCAAAAAAACCAATGCTTTATATTGGTGGTGGGGTAGTTTCAAGTAATGCTTCAGAAGAAATCATAAAACTGGCTGAGACCTGCTCTATTCCAGTAGTTTACACAGTAATGGGAAAGGGAGCTTTCCCGGACAATCATGTTTTAAATTGTGGAATGCTTGGAATGCACGGAACAGCATATGCAAATTATGCTATTCACGAATGTGATTTATTAATCGCTGTTGGAGTACGTTTTGATGACAGAGTTACAGGAAAGATAGAAACATTTGCACCAGATGCAAATGTAATCCACATTGATGTTGATCCTGCTGAAATTGGAAAAAACAGAAAGATGAAAGATGTTGTTGATATTCCAATTGTAGGAGATGCCAAATCAGTTTTAACCGAGTTAAATGAAAAAGTAAATGGAAAGAAATGTGCCTCTGAGAAGTGGGTTGAACAAATTGAAGAATGGAAAAAGCAATATCCTCTTGATTTACCAAAAAACAAAGAATACATTTCTCCACAACAAATACTCTTAGCTTTAAATAAATATTTTAAGGATGCTGTTTACACTGTAGATGTTGGTCAACATCAAATGTGGACAGCACAATATCTTGAAATTAATAAGCCAAGAAGATGGTGTAGTTCGAGTGGTTTAGGTGCTATGGGATACGGTTTTCCTGCTGCTCTTGGTGCTAAAGCTGCTGTAAAAGATCTCAAGCTTAATATTCCCGTTGTTGCTATTACTGGAGATGGTGGTTTTCAGATGAATTTCCAGGAACTTGGCACAATGGTATCTCATGATCTCCCTGTAGTTATTGTTCTTTTTAATAACAATAACCTTGGTATGGTCAGACAATGGCAGGAGCTTTTTTACGATCGTCATTATAGTTACATTGATTGGGGAGCAGGAAGTCCTGACTATGTAAAGCTTGTAGAAGCTTTTGGTGTAAAAGGAATTAAAGTTACAGATCCAAAAGATGTTGAGTCAGCAGTTCAGGAAGCATCAAAAACTAAAAAACCCATACTATTAGAATTCCAACTTCACTACGAAGCAAATGTATGGCCGATAGTACCACCCGGTGGTAGCAGCCATGAAATGATGGGAGTCAATGCAGCTACAATTCCATCAAAACCAGTTAACAAAAGTGAGCTTGAAAAGATTATTAAGAAGTAAGGTTAAGAGGTTAAGAAAACAAAATTACTTATAAACCCTTTAACCAATGATTCAATAACCATTTATAAACTAATTCTAAAATTCAAATAAAGAAGTTAATAATGTCTGTATGAGTTGTATATAATAACTTAAAATCTATTCAAAAAGATTTTAAACGAAAAAATTTAAGTAGAATAATCATTTAATGAGCAATGGGATAACACCTACTAACGCTGCAGTTGCACCTGCAAATTCAGGTACAGCAGTATCAACTCGCTCACAAGAAGAAACTCAAAGTTCTGACAAATCTACTGAAAAAAAATACTTCAATAATACTCATAAATATTTATATGAAAAAAGAGGAAATATTAACACCTATGTTCACGGAGCATCTGCAGTTGCAAATGCTTTTGTATTTTTAAATGGAAATTTTAATTTCTTAAATATTGGAGATGAACTACAGGAAGGTGTTAGTAATTTTGTTTCCAGATGCGCTACTGCTACCAGGGGTTTAACTGGGGTGTTAGATTGTCAAATGAAAAACAATTTAATTCCTATGCTTGGTGCTGCTATGGAAGTACCAGTAGCTATACTTGCAAAAGGTGATGATCTATGGTTAATGAGAGGTATAGCTCAGTCAATTAGGCAATTTCAAGGAGTCATAAAACGTAGTGGAATGAAACACCCTGATAAAGAAGGAGTTGTATTAAGTACTGAAGATGGTGACGATTTTACAGAAAATGAAATAAGCATGTTCAAAGGTTTTACAGCTTCCATTAAAGAAGCAGGAAAAATAATAGGGGGAATGTTTACTTCTCCATTTAAAGAAGAAAGAAGATTCTCTCGTTCTGTTTTATTTTGTTCTATGTTCCAAGGTGGTGGTCCAATACTACATATGCTTGGATTTGAAAAACTTGGTCCATTCTTTAGGGATCTTGCTGGTGCATTAATAGATGTAGCTTATATTACTGATAAAAAGAAGGCAGATGAACCTTCATATGTACCTGCTGGCTCCTTGTGGATCGGTTCTGCAATATGCGATTATGCAAAGAGATTTGAAGGAGTTAGTGATTCTGTTAAAAATATGACTCAACTTTCTCTTTTCTTTGACATGCTCGCAGCAATATATGAAAGTAACGCAAACTTTGGAAAGTTAAAAAAGACAACAACACTAGCTAAAGAAAAAGAACAATCTAAAACAGCTAATGAACCCGATCACTCCCTAGCTGCCTAAAAATAGCTCTTAACCATAGAGCTTAAAAGTACGGCTATAATAGGTCAATATTCATTGTAGAATATTTTTAATACTACTATTTTAGAGAAAGTAAATGTCTACTGTAACCAGTATTAATGGCAGTGCTCCGGCCTTTAATGTTTCTGAGTTTTTAAATAAACACAGAAAAAAAGCAAACTATTGGGTTAATGGAATTGCCGCAGGAACCAACCTCGTTACCTTTGCAAATGGTAATTTAAATTTTTTTGATGGTGTTCAGGAAAAGCTTGAATCATTAAGCTTTTTTTCTACAAAAGTTGCTACTGGATTTAGCGGACTTATAAATGCATATATTTCAAATAAAGGTAGAAATCCTTTTGCCGCATTGGGCGGTTTGTTAGAATTACCCGTTTCATTTCTAAGTGAAGGTTATAACCACTGGCTATTTCGAGGAGCGGCTATAGGACTAAATAATTTTCAAGCAATATTTTCAAGGCTTGGCAAAAGAGATGAAAATGGAAATAGAACTGAAAAGAAAATTGATGAGGATTTCAAAGATAAAGAATTTTGGGCAGGGCATTTTGAAGGATTTAAAACTATTGTTAAAGAAATCCCGCATGTTTATAAGGATATCTTAAAAGATCCTAAGAAAAATTTACTAAGCTTTCCTCATCTCTTGTTTTCTGCAGCCAGCTTACAAATTATTGGCACATCGATTGCCACATTTACAGAACAAACCACATTAGCTGCAGGATTCAGAAATCTTGGCGGCTCCATTGTTGACTTTTCATTTATGCTTGATAAAGCAGAAAAAGGAAAGAAGTCATATGTGCCAGCAGGCAGTATATGGGCAGCATCAGCATTTATTGATTTCTTTAAACGATTTGAACCTTTTGAAGCATTGTTTCATAATCATACTCAGCTTGCAAACATATTTGACAGAACAGCAACGGCATTATTCACTGAATCAAACAGTGATGCTGCTCAAAGCGAACCTCAACTTACATTAGCTGCATAGATAATAAACTCGGGTATGAAAACTTTTCGAGGATAAGACTGTTTTGTCATTGCGAGGAGCCCAAGGGGCGACGTGGCAATCTCATTTAGATATAACAATTTTGAGCAGGACAATAAATTGATAGCTGTCAGCAAAGATTGCTTTGTCGTCCGCCTAAGGCGGACTTCTCGCAATGACATAGAATATTTATTCTCGATTTGTTAGCACACCCAATAAACTCTTTGCTATCTAAAATAGTGTAAAATTGTTTTAAATGTCTTCTCCTAACAACACTATTATTCTTATTGACGCCCCAAACCTTGCTTTTAGAATGTTTTTTGCCATGGAACGTACAAACATGCGCACACTGGGTGGCACACCTACATGGGCAACTTATGGTTTTTTCAAAGCAATCTTTGATCTTTTAGATAAAGTCAAGCCAAAAGCAATTGCTGCAGCATATGACTGTAAAGAACCTACATTCAGACACAAAGAATATGAGGAGTATAAAGCAAACAGGCCTGAAGAAATGCCAGAAGAACTTTCAGCTCAATGGCCTTATATAAGAGAAGGCCTGGAAAGTTTTGAAATTCCTATCTATGAACTACCGGGATATGAAGCTGATGATGTAATAGGTACCCTTGCAAAAAAAGCAGAAAAAGAAGGACTAAACGTTTTAATTCTTACTGGTGACAGAGATGCTTTCCAATTAATTAATGACAAGGTTAAAGTTCTTGTTCCATCAAAGGGAGAGTTAAAGGAATTCGGAAGACAGGAAGTTTTTGATTACTGGGGAATATGGCCCGAACAAGTGGTTGACTTTAAAAGCTTATCTGGAGATAGCTCTGACAATATTCCAGGGATAAAAGGAATTGGTGAAAAAACAGCTACAAAGTTGCTTACAGAATTTGGTTCTTTAGATAATGTGTTTAAAAATACAAAAACAATCCCTCAAAAAGGATTACAGGAAAAAATAACTACTGGTGAAAAAAGTGCATATCTGTCTAAAAGACTTGCCACAATAGACACAGATGTTCCTATAGACATTAATCTAAGAGATGCTCACCTGAACATCCCCAACACTGAAAAACTGATTTCATTTCTCCAAAAATTTGAGTTCAACAGTTTTATAAAAAGACTTCCAAGTGTCCTTTCTTTATTTAACGATGGAAAGATTGTTGAGGTGAAAGATAAAGAAAAACTTCTTGTCAAAAGCCTTGGACAAATGAAATTAGATATAGATACTACAAATGGAAAGAAAGATGATCCTCTTGAATCATTAAACATTCCAGATTTAGAAATAAATATTATTGATACAGAAAAGGAGCTTGAGAAACTGATTACAGCTCTAGAAAATAAAAATTATATCTGTGTGGATTTAGAGACTAATTCTGTAAACAGCAATACTTGTAACATTGTAGGCATAAGCCTTGCATACTTTAACAATGAAAGAGCAAATTTAGAAAAATCAGATGATATCAATGGCTGTTATATACCGATTGGGCATGAAGAAGGAAAGCAGTTAAACTCAGAAAATGTTTTAAAAGTTTTAAAATCAGTGTTAGAAGATAACAAAAAAACAAAAATTGCTCAAAATTGCAAATTTGAATACAAGATCTTAAAAAGACATGGGATTAATCTTGGAGAAAATATTTATGACACTATGCTTGCAAGCTATGTAATGGATCCTGATGAAAAGCATGGATTAAAAGATCAAGCTGCAAAAATTCTTGGGATAAGAATGCAAAAAATAGATGAATTAATAGGGAGTGGTAAAAAACAGCTTTCAATGGCTCAGGTAGAAATCGATAAAGTTGCTCCATATGCAATTAGTGATGCCACATATACCTTACAGCTTGCACAATACTACAAATCAAAGCTTGACAAGCCTCTTGAAAACGTACTTGAAACTATTGAAAATCCTCTTGTCCCAGCCCTATCAGTGATGGAATTAAATGGTGTAAGAATAGACACAAAAATATTAAAAGACCTCTCAAACATAATCACAAAAAAGGTTCAGGAGTTAGAAGAAACAATATTTAAAATTGCAGGTGAACCATTTAATATAAACTCTTCACAACAATTGGGAAAAATACTTTTTCAAAAACTTGAGATTGAACATGAAGGAAAAATAACTAAATCTGGACAACTCTCCACAGATGCAAGAACACTGGAAGCTCTTACACTCGATGATAAGACTGGCATCATCCAGAATATCTTAGAATATCGACAGTTAAGTAAACTAATTTCCACATATACAGATAGCTTGCCAGAGCAAATAAACAAAAATACAAAAAATATTCACTGCGACTTCAATCAAACAATTACATCAACTGGCAGGCTTAGCTCAAGTAACCCAAATCTTCAAAACATTCCAATCAGATCTGACCTTGGAAGGAAAATCAGAAAAGCATTTGTTTCAAGTTTTGATGATGGATTACTTTTAAGTGCTGATTATTCACAAATTGAACTTAGAGTTCTTGCTCACATGTCTGAAGATCCAGTACTTATAGAGTCCTTCAAAGCTGGTGAAGATATTCATAAAAGAACTGCTATGGAAATATATGGAGTCAGCGAGAATGAAGTTACCTCAGATATGCGCTCACACGGCAAGACTCTAAACTTTGCTTTAATTTACCAACAGGGAGCATTTGCCACTGCACGACAATTGGATATAAGTCAAAAAGAAGCCCAGGAATTCATTGACAAGTATTTTCAAAAATTCAAGAAAGTGAAACCTTTTTTTGAAAGACTTCTAAACCATGCAAGAGAACATGGTTATGCAGAAACTATTTATGGAAGAAGAAGGTACTTTAAAAATTTAAACGTAAGAAGTAAAGCCCTTCAAAGAGAAGACGAAAGAGCTGCCTGCAATGCACCATTACAAGGAACTGCAGCAGATATCATGAAACTAGCAATGATTAAAGTTCACAAGGATTTGAAAGAGAAAAAATACAAATCAAAATTAATTTTACAAGTACATGATGAACTGGTCATGGATGTTCACCCCAATGAAAAGGAAAAGATTGAAGCTCTTATTTTAGAAGGAATGGAATTAGGGCAACCGCTACTTGTTCCACTTGTAGTAAATATTTCATGGGGAAAAGATTGGTATGAATGTGGGTAAATGTAACCAATAGTTACACAGACACAGACAAAACCTTGTAGAAAATTAAAATATTCGCATGCTATAAAAGGTCTATGATGACCTACGATAAGTATAGAGCCGAGACCTTTAGAATATTTGGATTAGTGTTCATGACTCCTTTTGGGAAGTTAGTTCTTGATTTCCCAAATTTTAGATTCAACAATATCAACCTTCAATCAATAGCTTATTTCATATTTAGTTTAATACTTATATATTTTGGTATAATCTTGGTGTTAAAAGGATTTGAGATATTAGAAAATTAAAGGAATAAAAATGACTCCAGAAATAATTGTATTGTTAATAATGTTTGGTGTTATTATGTCTGGAACAGGCTATTTATACTTAGGCTTAATGAACAAACTTCCCTGGCAAAAGAAAAGCAAACCATAAACTGTGCCAACTGAACAAGAAATTTTAAAAGTTATAAGAAAAATTATCCCAGGATCAAAAAAGTATTTATTTGATGACACTGCCATAATCGACAAGAATCTGATTGTAACTACTGACACATTAGTAGAAAATACACACTTTACTTTAAAGACTTATGTTCCTGAAGAAATTGGATGGAAGGCAATGGCTGTCAATTTAAGTGATATTGCTGCTATGGGTGGAAAGCCATTATACGCTTTAGTTTCATTATCACTACCAGTAGGAATCAAACTTAAATGGATAAATGATTTTTACAAAGGATTAATAAGCTGTGCAAAAAAATATAAGACTCAAATCATTGGTGGTAACTTAACAAGATCAAAAGAAATAAATATTACTATTACTTTAATTGGGAAAGTAAATGATAAAAACATTGGGAAAAGAGTAAATGCAAAAGAAGGGGATTTTGTTTTCACAACTGGTACATTTGGGGATTCTGCTTGCGGATTGTTGCTTTTGAAGAATCCTGTCATTGCGAACACATTTGCTTCGCTCAGTGTAAACTCTGCAAAGCAATCTCACAAAAGCGAAATCAGTCAGGTGAGATTGCTTCGGGCTAAAGCCCTCGCAATGACAAAACAATTAATTAAACAACACAAAAAACCAACACCTCAAATTAGTCTTGGACAAAAAATAGTTAAACTTACAAGAAGAACTTCATTGATGGATGCAAGTGATGGACTTGCAGACTGTCTTATACAAATCTCAAACCAAAGTAAAGTAAAAATTATTATTGATAAAGGTAAAATTCCGGTTTCACAAAATACTAAATCTGCAGCAAAAATATTAAATAAGAACTTTTTAAACTTATCTTTATATGGTGGAGAAGATTATCAATTGGTAGGGACAGCTAGCAAAATCGATTGTAAAAAACTAGCAAAAATTAAAGAAATAAAAATAATAGGAAGAGTAATTAAAGGTAAAGGTACATTTTTAAAGCAAAACAATAACAGGCTTGTTAGACTTGATCTGCAAAAAACTTATGAACACTTCTCCTGAACGTATTGCAGCTATAGATATCGGATCAAACTCCTTTCATATTGTTGTTGTTGAAATAAATGCTGAATCTCAATCTTTTAGGGTTCTTGACAGACTCAGAGAGACTGTTCGTCTTGGCACATTCCATGAACCTAAGAATGAGCTCTCTAAAGCTGACATGAAACGAGGTTTTGAAACTCTTCAAAGATTTAAAAAACTTGCAGAAGGACATCATGTCTCTGAAATATTTGCCTGCGCAACTAGTGCTGTTAGAGAATCAGTAAACGGGAGAGAATGGCTACAAAAAGTTAGAAATGAATTAGGAATAGATGCACATATAATTGCCGGGGTAGAAGAAGCAAGATTGATTTATCTTGGAGTATTGTCTGCCACAGAATTACAGAGAAGAAAGATCGGCATAGTAGACATTGGTGGTGGAAGTACCGAGTTAATAATCGCCAATGAACAGTTCATCTATCATCTATCCAGCACAAAGGTAGGTGCAGTAAGACTTACAGAGAAAGATTTATTTGATGAAACTAATATTCTACAAAAGATCGAATACATGGAAAATCATATTGAAGGGCTTATCCTAACAAAGCTTCAACAAATTGAAGAAGCTGGTGGATTTGATTCTTTAATAGGAACTTCAGGAACTATTAGAACTATTGCAACCATAGATTATAGAATGCATAATTTTGCTGACTCTGAGAATACTCCGAACTTAAACCAGTATAAAGTTACCTACCAATCACTTTGTACAATAATTGAAAAAATGATTGCCACACCAAAGGAAAAACGTTCAAGTACTTTTGATATTAGTAAGAACAGAGCTGAAATTATTCTGGCAGGGGCAATTATTTTAAAAGTAATAATGAAGAATTTAAAAAAGAATGAGATATTCTATTGTGACAGAGCATTAAGAGAAGGCTTAATTGTAGACAAATTATTACAAAAGGGAATTATAAAAGACAGGCTTCAATATCAACAAAGTATTAGAGAAAGAAGTGTTTTTGAACTTGCCAATAAATATAAATTTATGAAAGAACATGCTCTTCATGTAAGAGATTTAAGCTCTAAGATATTTGACCAAACAAAGGGGACACTGCATAACTATGGTGAATATGAAAAAGAGCTCCTTGGAGCAGCGGCCATATTACATGATATCGGCTCTCTTGTAACACATAATGATCATCATAAACATTCTTACTATCTAATCAGACATAGTGGATTATTAGGATTTAATGATGAAGAGGTAGAGCTTATTGCAAACATAGCTAGATATCATAGGCAAAGCAATCCTAAAGATAGTCACTCTAACTTCCAAAATCTACCCAGAGAACATAAAAAACTAGTAAAAGAGTTAAGTTCAATCCTAAGGATTGCAGAGGGTTTGGACAAAGGACATAAATGTGCTATAAAAGATATTGATATTAGCCCTAATTTAGCTAAAAAGAGGCTAAAATGTAAGCTTGTAAGTAACATAAAAAGTTATGATTGTGCACTGGAAATATGGTCAGCTGTTGGAAAAAGTAAAGAATTTAAAAAGGAATTTGGAGTAGACATTGATTTTGTTTTACAAAAAAGGGTAAATCGTGAGTAAGCAAGTTTAAATGAGATACGCAATAGTTTTAAAAAAATTAAATTGATGATGATAGAGATGTTAAATCTATCACTAAAATTCTTGAGTTTAGAAATCAAGATTCATAGCTTAAAGCTAACAGCTAATAGCTTGAAGCCAAAAGCTATTTTCGCCGAAGTGGTGAAACTGGCAAACACACTACGTTCAGGGCGTAGCGAGCGCAAGCTCTTAAGGGTTCAACTCCCTTCTTCGGCAGTTCTTTTAAAAAGAAATAGTAATAAATAAGAAAGGAGAAATGTTTAAACGTGAGATTTGAAAAATTTGAAAGGAGACCCTATAGGGAGATTCCAAATATTAATGAGAGAATACGCGCAAAAGAAGTTAGATTGATTTCTGAAACTGGAGAAATGCTTGGTGTAATGCCAACAATGCAAGCAGTAAAAATTGCAAAGGAAAAAGGATATGACCTTGTTGTAGTAAGTAGTGGAGAACAGCAAACTCCCGTAGCAAAGATTATGGATTACGGGAAATTTAAATTTGAACAAGAAAAAAAAGCTCGTGACGCCAAGAAAAAGCAACACATTGTTGATGTAAAAGAAATTAAAATGAGTTACAAAATTGAAAAACATGACTACTTGGTCCATGTTAAAAAAGCTGAAAAATTCATGGCTCATAATGGAGATAAAATCAAAGTAACTATTCAACTTCGTGGAAGAGAAATGGAACATAAAAAACTAGCTATTGATCTCCTAAACCGTTTTGTACAGGATACGGCTCAATGGGGAACTCCCGAAAAGCCTGTAAAGATGGAAGGAAAAACCGCACTGGTAATCCTAGTTCCTTTGCCACATACACATAAAAAAACATAAACTATTTGTAGAGACATAGCAGAGACGTAGCATGCTACGTCTCAACAAGGTATAATCTTATTTCTTATGCCAAAATTACATACAAATCACTCAGCAAAAAAGCGCTTCAGAATTACGAAGAAGGGCAAAGTATTGGCCAAGGGTGGAGGAAAACAGCACATTAACACACACATGTCTTCAAAGAAAAAAAGACATATCAGGACTCCAAAATTTCAAGTACATGAAACGTTGGTAGAGCATGTAGTTAAGCAATTACCATATGCAAAATATGCAAGATAAGGATATATATTATGCGAGTTAAAAGAGGAAGAGCAACAAGAAAAAGACATAAGAAAGTTTTAAAAGCTGCAAAGGGATTTGTAGGCTCAAAGAGCAAACTTTACAAATCAGCAAATCAGGCAGTAATGAAAGCCTGGAAATACGCTTATAAGCATAGAAGACAAAAGAAAAGAGACTTTAGAAAACTCTGGATTACTAGAATAAATGCTGCCTGCAGAGAATTAGGATTAACCTACAGTAAATTTATTAATGCTCTAAGTAAATCAGATTTAAAGTTAAACAGAAAAATTCTTGCTGATCTAGCAGTAACTGATAAAGAAGCATTTAAACTGATAGTTTCACAGGTTAGCAAAGCTGCATAAAATGCCTAGTTTATAACTTATCGCTTACAGTTGTCTTTAAATATTCCTGTATAAAATCATCTAAATCTCCATCTAAGACTCTTTGAACATCCCTGGTTTCATATTTTGTACGAGCATCTTTTACACGTCCTTCATCCAAGACGTAGGACCTAATTGCATTTCCAAAAGTAGCAGAAACAATATCTCCTTTAAGTTGTTTTATTTTTGCTTCATGTTCTTCCTGTAATTTTGCAAACAATTTACTTCGTAATATTTCTAAAGCTCTTTCTTTATTTTGAAGCTGACTTCTCTCCTGATCACAGCGAACAACTATGCCACTTGGTATATGCCTGATTCTAACTGCTGTTTCTACCTTATTTACATTTTGACCACCAGCACCACCTGAACGCATTGTATCGATCTCTAACTCTTCAGGTTTTATTTCTATCTTTGTTTCAAGCTCAGGAACTACTGGTGTTACTTCAAGTCCTGCAAAACTGGTTTGTCGACTATCTTTCCCCGATTTATACGGTGATTTTCTAACTAATCTATGTACACCTTTTTCTGCACTTAAATAACCATAAGCATAAGGACCAGTCACTTTAAATGTTGCACTTTTAATTCCTGCTTGCTCACCATCAGATCTTTCTAAAACTTCAAATTTATATCCATGAAACATTTCTGCCCATCTTTGATACATTCGAAGAATCATTTCTGCCCAGTCCTGAGCATCAGTACCACCGGCTCCAGCATTAATAGAAACTATTGCATCAGAAATATCATATTCTCCAGATAAAAGCTGTTCTGTTTTATATGAGTTAAGCTCTTTTTCAAGCTTTGACATATCAGTTTCTAATTCAGTAAGAACATTTTTATCCTCTTCTTTTAATGCAATATCATAAAGTTCATTTAAATCAACAATTTTATTTGTCCAATGTAAGATTTTTTCTTTTTTATTTTTAAGAAAACTGAAGCTACTGCTTAGTTTTGCTGCATTTTGAGGATCATTCCAGGTGTCAGATTTTGCTAATTCTTCTTCTAAACTTTTTATCTCAGAATCAATTTTACACAGATCAAAGCAACCCCCTTATAGAGGTCCATAAGTCATTTAAACTTGCAAGTTTATTTTGCAGTTCTAGAGTATCCATGGTTAAAAATATATCATAGAAATCAATTATCCGAAAAAGGTTTTGCATTTTTTACTTGTCTTTCAAGAACATCACACCACTGAGTTTTACTTAAGCCTGAATAGAAAGAATAGTTTTCTTTTAAATCAGAGTCTTCTAACGTGGTTCTCTTTAAAATCCTGATTATCTCTTCAAGGGATTTTTGTCTAATAAGAAAATCATTTGAAGATGCTAATAGAAAACTTTTTCTGATTTTTCTAGGCCTGGTATATAAAGCATCAGGGAAAGAAACTCTCTTCCTGCTCCCAAAATCTACAGAAATTATCTTGCCCACATCCATCGTATATATTTAAATATCAGTTTTGGAGAGATGTTTTCAAGTTAAAACCTTAAAATCTAACAATTTTGTAAATAGTTAAAGCCTATCAATCAATTTTCCTTAACCAAATCAGAGATTTTACCGGGTTGAATTTCTGATTCACAAAAGATACTATATATCCTAATAACAATAAGGAAATTAAAGGAGAAAAATTATGACAGGAGAAGTATTTTTACTTGGACCAACTTATATAGTAGGACAATCAAAAGGAATAACAGACTTTGCAGCTACACTTGCAAAGAAATCAGGAGGCAACCTTATTACAGATAAAATTGGTTATCCAACAACACAATATGCTGTTAGAAAAACAGTTACTGAGCTTGCAAAAGGAAATGATGTTGTAGTTGATGCCGGCAGAATGCCTTCTATAGTTGAGGCAATTCAGCAAGACCCAAGAATTACACCAGCACTTAGAACAAGACTTCATATCTTCCAAGGCCCTACTAATCCAAACTAAACAATAAGTGTGTTTTTACTGTTTTAAGTAATGCTTAGTACCTGTCAATTAGTTGATGGGTACTTCATTATGAGTAATTTGTGTTTTTCAGCCATTTAAAATATTTAACCTTACTTTAAACAACTAATGGTACTATCCCCGAAACGTTCTTGTTATTAGTAGATACTACTATTGTTTTTAAGGGGAAAAATATGGCTGTTGAATCAACACAAGTTACTAATAACCCAAACACTCCTAATAATCACGTACAGGAAGAAATTGATGAAACTTTAAAACAACAAGTGGAAAAATTAATAGAGAAGTACGGAGAGAATGTAGTAATAATTGATGGAAGTAAATTAAATGGAGCTGGAATAATTACTGACTCTCAAGGACATGTACATGCCCCTGGCATACTGCATCAAAACTCTAATTCTTCAGCAAATGCAATATATATAATAGAACCTACTTTAGAAGACACAAATCCACTACCATCTGATGACCCGCTACCTCGACCTGATGATCCACCACCTCCTCCAGTTGATCCTATTATCATTGCTGCAAATGAAATGGGAAGAATCCTTGGAGATCCTCACTTCTATGGTTTTGAAGGAAATGGAGAATACTTTGATGTAATGGGTAAAGCCGGTGAAACTTATAATCTCATTAGTGATAAAGATGTCCAGGTAAACGGACAATTTATTGGTGGAGGAGCTACTTTACTTGGAGATGTTGGTATTAAAGCAGGGAATGACAAAATAAAATTTAATACTGATCGTACTGCCCCAACTATAAACGGAAAACAGCTTACTGTTGGAGAAACAGTAAAGCTCGACAAATGCACTGTTACTTGGGACGGAAATTCTTTAACTGTTACAACCAATGAGTATGAAATAAAAGTTTCTCAATACACAATGGAAGTTAAAACTGGCGCTAATGGTGTATTCACTGATGGAGTAATGCCACACGGTCTTCTTGGTCAAACTGCAGATGAAAATAATATTGCACAACATGGTACCGGAAATAACGGAGAAGGTGCTATTGAAGGAGTTTACACAGATTATAAAGTTGCTGATTTATTCTCTGATGATTTCAAATACAACAAATATAACTCCAATAAATATGGATTAAATGTTATTGAAGAAGAGAAAGAAGAAGTTTAATTCAAAGATTTCATAGAAGAATTTATTACTTTATCGTAGCCAATAAAACAGTAATGTCAGCGGGTGAAACCCCACCTATCCTTGATGCCTGCCCTATAGTAATCGGTTTAATTTTATCCAGCTTTTCTCTAGCTTCATTTGATAAGTGAATTAATTTTTTAAAATCAAGCGATGAAGGTATTTTTATTTTTTCAAATTTATCCTGTTGTGTAATCTGCAACAACTGTCGATTTATATATCCTTCATATTTAATCTCAGTTTCAATTTCGTATTCAGGAATATCAAATTCTATGTCATTGCAAGCCTCAGGCGAAGCAATGACACCTCGAGAAAGTTCATTTACACATTTATAAGTTACTCCTGTCCTTTTTAAAAGATCAAGTAAGCTAATTGGTTCATCAATATCTTGATCATATTTGTCTAATATATTTTTATTTTCAGTAGTAGGTTGAACTTTAGTTTTTTTAAGTCTGGATTTTTCATTTTTTATTTTTTCCATTTTGTCATTAAATACTTTCCATCTAAAATCATCTACAAGACCAATCTCCCTTCCAAGAGGTGTTAATCTTTGGTCTGCATTATCTTGCCTTAAAAGCAATCTATACTCAGAACGAGAAGTAAGCATTCTGTACGGCTCATCCATTTCTTTTGTAACTAAATCATCTATCAAAGTCCCTATATAACTTGAATTACGTTCAAAAGTTAACGGTTCCAAATCTTTCACATATCTACTTGCATTTATTCCAGCTACAATTCCCTGTGCAGCAGCTTCTTCATATCCACTGGTACCAAGAACTTGACCAGCAATAAAAAGTCCTTCAACATTTTTTGACATAAGACCGTGGTTAAATTGGACTCCCGGGAAGTAATCATACTCAACAGCATATGCAGGTCTTACAATTAAAGCATTTTCAAGCCCTGGAAGTGAACGTACAATATCCCACTGAATTTCTATAGGTAAACTTGTTGAACAACCTTGCAGATAGATTTCATTTGTATTTCTTCCCTCCGGTTCTAAAAATAAATGGTGAGAGGGTTTGTCTTTAAACCTAACTACTTTATCTTCAATTGATGGACAATATCTGGGACCTACGCATTCTATTATTCCTGCATAGATAGGAGACTTATCTAAATTAGCTCTGATTATTTCATGAGTTCTTTCACTTGTTCTTGTTAAGTGGCATGGTACTTGTTTACGAATTATTCTATCTGGTAAAAAAGAAAAAAATGATGGACTTGCATCACCCCAATGTTCTTCTAACACAGAAAAATTTATTGTTTTGCCATCAAGCCTTGGAGGAGTACCAGTTTTAAGTCTTTTGGATTTAAAACCAAGAGAAACAAGATATTCTGTTAGACCATAAGAAGCAAACTCTCCTGCTCTTCCAGCAGAATTAGATTTCAAACCAACATGAACTTTCCCAGAAAGAAATGTACCTGTTGTTATTATTACTGCATTTCCATAGATCCTTTCACCTAACGAAGTCTCTATCCCTTTAATCTTGCTTAATTGTGAAGTTTCTTCAACAATTAGACCTGTTACCATTGCTTGATATATATCTAAACTGGGTATATTTTCTAGGTAATTCTTGACCCAACATGAATACTCTTTTTTGTCAGATTGAGCTCTAAGTGATCTTACTGCAGGGCCTTTACTAGCATTAAGTGTTTTAAGTTGTAAATAAGTAGCATCAGCAGCAATTCCCATTAAACCACCAAGAGCATCAATCTCTTTTACAAGATGTGATTTAGCTGGACCACCTACTGCGGGATTACATGGCATTAATGCAATTGTGTCAAGGTTTAATGCAAGAAGTAATGTTTTTGCACCAAGCTTACTTGCAGCATGAGCTGCTTCACAACCTGAGTGCCCTGCTCCAACTACAATAATGTCGTAAAATCTATCCATAAGAATTACATACTTACCTAAAATTATTGTACGATAAGACCCAGGTTAACAGAAACTACAATGGAAAATAAAATCAAAAACACTGGAAAAAACTCTTTATTAGATGGTATTTCCATAATTAAAAGAAATGGAAACACAGATCAGAAGTATACAAATCCATCGACAAAGCCAACTAATGTAGAAGGACATTATCCTCGTTTTATGTTACATGGAGCAATTAATCTCCTTAAAGAAGACCTTAGAGAATTAAGCATTATATTAGAAAGTTTTGTCCCATCCCTGGACAAAATTGGAATCCAATTAAACCAAACAAATTCACTAATAAAAGAAATAATTACAGGTACAGAAATATTTAGAAGACTAAAAGGGATCAGCCAGGTAGAGCTTCTTCCTTTTGCATTTAAACAAGTGCCATGGTTCACAAGATACACACATTCATGCCTAACCTTTGTCTTTGGTGAGTATGTAGTTAATAAATTAGAAAAAAGTCTAAAGTTTAACCCTGTTGATCAGGAAGCTATTAAACTTTGCTTTTTAATTCATGATCTTGGACACGGACCTTTTAGCCATCTTACTGAAAGAGCTTTTAAGAAACCAAGGGGTAGAGGCGGCAAGATTCCAAAGGAATATGATCATGAATACTGGACAATAATTCTTTTAAATGAATTAAAAGATCAATTATTTGATATTAAGGAAAATCCATACCTAAAGAAAAAGTTAAATGAGTCAGAGAGATTTAATCTGAATGTCTTCTCAAGAGCAATTAAAATAATTTCAAAAGAAGACAATAGCTTATTCACCCAACTCCTTTCAAGCCAGGTTGATTTAGATCGATTATCAAATTATTTAGGTGACAGGCTTGTTGTAAATGCCATTCTGGAAGATGATGATGTAAAGAATGAAACCATGGTAAAACATTTAAGTTCTTCAACTGATGTTGTTGATAATTTAAAAAGAATAATGAATAACTTTTGTGTATTGGAAAAAGATGAGAATGGAAATCGTTGTAAGCCTTATATGGCAATCCATGAGGATGCTGTAAGCCCATTGATTCATTATTTGTTAGACAGGCATATAATCCGATATTATCTCTTAAAGCATTATAGAAGAGAGGCTTCAAATAACTTGCTGGAAAAGATTTTGTTAAGATCTCAGCAACTTGTAAGAAGCAATCAAATTGACTTACTTGGAAAGACTGATCTTCTAATTCAGACCTGGTTATTTGGAAATCATACAGAAGCTGAATTTGTAGAAATGGATGATCAGCTTTTATTTAACCAGATTAGGAAATGGGGAAAAAACACAAAAGATGAGATTCTTAGAGATTTGACATTAAGGTTTACTGCTCATAATTTCTTCCATGCATATTCCTGTGAGAAAAATGGGAAACCATTTCCTCCAGGTAAAGAAAATGTTGAAAAAACAAAAAAATATGTTGCAAAAGAAATGAAGAGAAAAGCTTTTTCTAATATAAATGAAGAACTTCTAGGAGAGTACTATTTTACCTATGACGAAACAACTTCAAAGCCCTATCATGTAGATAAGGATGAAATAATGATTCTTACCTCAAATAAAAAAGTTAAAAAACTATCTAAATATATTAAGGATACAAAAAGTGAACTTGGCGAATTACTTTTAAATTCTGAATTTGAAAGATATTTATTTATAGTCCCAACTGAAATCAATTTGTAAGAAAAATCTTTCACCTGAAAGTATTGACTAATCCCATTGGTAATGTAAGAATTACTAAATTAGTATATGCCTCCAATCACCCTTAGTTTAGGTCTTATTACCCCAAGACGTAATTATCCTTATAACTCTAGGCTTGATATTCAACCCGGAGTATACAAAGCTTGTGGGACTAACCTTGGATACTGTGACCCAGATACTGCTTTTGATAGTTTTCAATGTAAAGGTGGAGATATAAACGAACAACTTCTTCTCTTTAAAAATACTTTTATCCCTGAAGATGGTTTAAAAACAAAATCTAAAAACAATATCATTGGTTACAGATATGAACCAGATACACAAATATTATTTATAGGGGTTAGAGAAGAAGGAGAGACTTCAAATAAAATTCATGAAGTTCCTATTGCTTCAATAAATCCAAGTACAAAAATTGAACTTTCTATTTCAGGAAACGAGCAATGGCAAATTAATGTTGAACGTTCAAATGAAAAGACTACCTATATACTAACCAAACAAGAAAAAAGAGATATTGTTAACAAATCGGCAGCTTAAATGCCCATTCCATGTATAAAGTCATCAATGTTTTGCATCGTATCTTTTTTCGATTGAGAACCATTTCCTTCTATCTCGGGCATTGATTGTTGATCAAGAATCTTATCTATCCCCTTACAATTTGTCTCCTTTGACAAAACTCTTATTGCTGATTCAAGCTCTTTTATTTTTGTAACCAAACACTTGATAGCATCTGCTTCTGGATCTGGCAAAAGATTGTGATTCAAAGAATCTCGTTCTGAGATTTTTCTTCCTTCATAAAGAACTATTCTTGCAGGAATACCCACTACTGTTGAATTAGCAGGAACATCTTTTAAGACAACTGAGTTAGCACCAATTTGACAATTGTCCCCAATATTAATATTTCCTAGAATTTTTGCTCCACAACCTACAACAATATTATTCCCAAGAGTAGGATGCCTTTTTACTCTTTTCGTACTTGTACCACCAAGTGTTACACCCTGATAAATTACTACATCATTACCCACTTCAGTAGTTTCACCAATTACAACTCCTTTACCATGATCAATAAAAACTCTTTTTCCAATCCTTGCTCCTGGGTGAATTTCAATACCAGTAATCCACCTGGAAATATGAGATATCAGTCTGGGTATAACCGGAATTCTTAATTTATAAAACAAGTGTGCAAATTTATGAAATATCAGAGCATGTATTCCCGGATAACAAAGAAAAACTTCCAGCCACATCCCACTTGCAGGATCTTTTTTCTGGATATTTTTTATTTCATCGTTTAGCCAAAATAACATTTATTTCCTTACCTAGAAGCAACTGCTTCTGGTTTTACAAGATCTGCAAATAATGCAGTAGACAAATATCTTTCACCGGTACTTGGAAGTATAGTTACTATTAATTTACCTTTATTTTCTGGTCTCTTGCCTACTTCTAATGCTGCATATACAGCAGCTCCTGAGCTTATTCCAGCAAGTATCCCTTCTTCTTTAGCAAGCTTACGTCCAAATTCTAAGGCTTGATCACTGGTAACATGAAATATTTCATCAATAACTGATTTGTCCAGAATATCCGGGATAAAACCAGCTCCAATTCCTTGAATTTTATGAGGGGAAGGTTGTCCACCAGATAAAACAGGTGATTCTTTAGGCTCTATTGCAATCATTTTTAAAGATGGTTTTTTAGATTTCAAGACCTGACCACACCCGGTAATTGTTCCACCAGTACCAACACCACTAATAACAATATCTACTTTCCCGTCAGTATCATTCCAAATTTCAGCAGCAGTAGTAGTTCTATGAACTAAAGGGTTTGCAGGATTATTAAATTGTTGAAGCATGTATGCATTTGGGGTTTCTTTTACAATTTCTTCTGCCTTTGCAACAGCACCCTTCATTCCCATTGCACCAGGAGTCAATACAAGCTCTGCACCAAGAGCTTTTAAAAGAATTCTCCTCTCCAAGCTCATAGTATCAGGCATAGTAAGAATCAATTTATATCCCTTTGCAGCAGCAACAAATGCAAGCGCAATTCCAGTATTTCCACTGGTCGGTTCAACAAGCACAGTTTTCTCAGGTTTTATTTTTCCTTCTTTTTCTGCTTCACGAATCATGCTTACACCAATTCTGTCTTTAACTGAGCCAAGCGGATTCTGGCTTTCCAATTTACATGCAATTATTGTAGAAGGATCCAAGCCATATTGCTTATTTAATTTATTTAGTCTGACTAGTGGTGTCCCACCAATTAATTCAGTTATATCATTTGCAATTTTCATAACTTTCTCCTTATAAACTAACACAATTATATAACAGAGTTAAAACAACAATTCTACTTAAATAACCGCTGAAGCTGCTTAAATTCCTCAGTACCAGCCGTATAAGCAATCTCAAACAAAATAGTTTCTACCGAGCTAATAATTACTCCAGCATTTTTCATTTTCTCAATTGCAATTCCCTTGTTATATAAGACTCTTGCTGTTATTGCATCACATACTAAATGAACCTGAAATCCATTATGAATCAAATCCAAACAAGTTTGCAAAACACAGACATGAGCTTCTATGCCACATACAGCAACAGACTTTACTCCCCGACTCTTAAGTTCTTCAAGAAATCCAACTTGACCACAACAACTCATTGTTTTTTTGTAAAAATACTTTGCTTTATGTAAGCAATCCTTTAATTCACCTATTATAGAACCAAGCTTTTCTGGAACTTGCTCTGTAGCAATAATTGGAATCCCATAAATATTTGCCCCGGATAAAAGAAGTTTGATGTTTTTTACAGTATCTTCATTGTTAGCTAAAACTGGAACGAATCTTTCCTGATAATCAATTAACAAAACCACCGAGTCTTCACTTGTGAAAAGATGTGGGTGTCTTTTATTACCAACCATAGCTTTTATCATCTTCCTTCTTTACATCAGCCTGTTCTTTTAAATTTTGCAATTGCTTTGCACCAATTTCTTTTTTTATACGCCCTTTCATAATTAGAGATTCATCTTTTTTTCTTTGACCTGCTTTAATAAGGTCTAATCCTTCAACAATCAATTCCTGTGCTTCTTTTTTCCTCTTTTCCATTATTTTGTAAGCTTCATCTCTTATTGGAATCTCATCTGTATTAAATGGAGCCTCTCCAGAACTACTAGAAGAAGAATTCCCAAATAAGCCAGCCATTGCAGGATTTAAATCGGTTAGAAGAAATATCATTAATAAGAAAACAAAAATTAATTTCATTTCGCTATTAAAAACTCCTACATGTAATATCCATTTTCAATGTAGATTCAAATACATGTGCAGTGCCAAGCAATAACTCCTCACTTAGTGAAGGTCCAATAATCTGCAATCCAATCGGAAGTTTTTTAGAGTCAAATCCACATGGAATAGAAATGGCAGGTAAGCCTGCAAGACTTGCTGGAACAGTTGCAATATCTGAGATATACATGGACAAAGGATCATCTGTTTTTGATCCAAATTCAAATGCTGTAGTTGGGCAAGTTGGAGAGATTAATAGATCAACTTTTTCAAATGAATTTAAGAAGTCTTGGGTAACAAGTTTTCTTACTTGTTGAGCCTTTTTATAATAAGCATCATAATAGCCTGAACTTAAAGCATAAGTTCCAAGCATAATTCTTCTCTTTACTTCTGAACCAAAACCTTCCTGCCTAGTTTTTGTATACATTGGCAATAATTCTTTTGCTCCAGGAGTTCTATAGCCA
>JAHFBE010000016.1 GCA_023250205.1 Candidatus Melainabacteria bacterium
GCAACCAAATAGTCATTATCTGCATTTTCAAGACTGCTTAATTTATAGTTTAATTGAGCTCTATCAAGATAGAATTCAACGGTTGAGTTATCAAGCAATATAGCCTGATTAATGCTTTGCTTAGCATCTTCAAACTCTTCAAGTGCAATTTGAGTTTTCGACAGGTTGTACCAAATGATTGGATTAGTTGAAAGATACTCTAGTATATTTTTATACTCTTCTTTAGCCAGAGCATATTGTTTTAAATGGTGGTATGAAGAAGCTAAAAGTAATCTAGAACGTAAATGCAAAGGATAAGCAAGAATAACCTTTCCAAGGTTCTCAATAGCACATCTATAATCACCTGTTAAAGAACAGATATTGCCCAGAGAATATTTAATTAAAATATTTTCCGGATCAATAGCAATTGCAGATTTATATTCAAGAAGTGCTTCTTTAGGTTGTTTATTTTGCTCATAAGCCATGCCAAGAGTAAAATGAATTAAAGAATCTGAAGAATAAAGCTTTGATGGGGCTTGAAGGATTTTAATAGCCTGCTCTGGCTTTCCATCTTCAATAGATACTTGAGCTAGCAACAATAAGCTGGAAATATCTGTAGAACTTAAAGATAAAGATTTTTTAAAAGATGATATGGCATTCTGTAAATCACCTTCTTTGTAATAGCGAACCCCTTCATTTAAAAATATTGGAGAAAATAATGATTCCTGTTTTTTAGCGTACACTGGGTTAGCATCAAGAACAAAAAAGACAGAAAACAAAAGAAAAAGACTAACTTTAAATAACTTTTGAAAGTTCTTATAATCAAACATACAGCTTTAATTATATATCAACCAATCTTATTGATTGATTAGACCAACTGATTTCATTCTACGAACAGCTTCTTGCAATCTTTCTTTTTTATCAACAAGGGCAAATCTTACATATCCTTCGCCATATGTACCAAAAGAAGAGCCCGGTATTGTTGCTACATGTGCTTTGTGTAAAAGATCACATGAAAATTCAAAACTGGACTTATATTGCTTAGGAACTGGTAACCAAATATACATAGCACCACCAGGCTTAGGGATATTCCAACCAATATCTTTAAGTTGTTCTAGAATTATATCTCTTCGTTCCTGATACATCATTGCATTTTTTTTACGTTCATTGTCAGAAATCGAAAATGCTTTGGCAGCAGACGCTTGAATAATATTACAAACACCATAGTCAGTATTAGTTTTAATTTCATACAAGGCTTCAATGATTTTCCTGTTTCCAGCAACAAAAGCAATTCTCCATCCTGCCATGCTATATGTCTTGGATAAAGTATGAAATTCAATAGCAATATCTTTCGCCCCTTTGACTTGTAGAATACTTGAGGCTGTTTTACCATCAAATGACAGCTCTGAATATGCAAGATCACTAATTAAAAGAATTTGATTTTTAATACAAAGTCTTGTTAATTTTTCTAAAAATTCAAAATCACAGGTAGCACCAGTAGGATTATTTGGGTAACTTATAAAAAAAAGTTTTGCTTTATCTAAGACAGGTTGTGGAATAGAATCTAGGTCAGGTATAAAATTATCTTTTTCTAAAAGAGGCAATTCATGGATTGTTCCTCCAGCAAGTAAAGTACCCCTTGCATGAACTGGATAGTATGGACTTGGAACAATTGATAAGTCACCTGGATTGATAATTGCAAAAGCCAAATGAGTAATCCCCTCCTTAGAACCTGTCAAAGGCAGGATTTCATGCTCTGGATCAATATCAATTGAAAATCTATTATTCATCCATTGTGCAGCAGCCTGTTTAAATCGTTTTTGCCCCCAAAAAGGAGGATACCTGTAATTTGAAGGATCTTTAACAGCATTAATACACTCATCAATAACTATTTGAGGTGATGGTAAATCAGGACTACCAAGGCTCAAATCAATTACATCAATTCCACGACTAAGTAATTCCTGTTTTTCTTTATCAAGTTTTGCAAAAATATAAGATGGGACATAACTCAGCCTATCTGCAAGCTTTAAAAAAGATTTGCTGTTTTCTTCTTTTGTAGAATTTTTTTCGGATTTTGTAGTCATTTGTGTCTATTAGCTTTAGGAAGCTACATTGTAACAAAATCTGCCAAATTAGACCATAAATTATAACCAATAAGCAAATGGCACTGGATATGACTTAAGTTCTCAAACCTGTTAAAAGCCATTGTAAAATAATGGAATGTCCATGAAAAGAGTAATTATCATTGGTGGTGGAAATATGGGATTAGCTATTGCTAGCGGTATTTCCCAAAATAAACTAATTTCTAAAAAGAATATTGTATTCATAGAAAAAAAGCCTGCAAGAATAAATTATTTAAAAAGAAGAGGATTCGTTGCAACAAGTGAGCTGGCAGAAGCAATAGCAAAGAATAAAACAAACATAGAAGCCATTATCCTTGCTATTAAGCCAACTGATTTTAACTACTTAATATCCCAATTAAACAAATCAATTTCAAAGAGTCATCTACTAATTTCAATATTGGCAGGAGTAAAAATTAAAACAATTGAATCTAAAGTTAACAAAGAACAACCAATTGCCCGAGTAATGCCTAATACTCCATGCCAAATTGGTAAAGGAATAAGTGCATTAACATTTAACAAAAATGTTAAAAGGAAAGAAAAAGAAACTGTAAGAAATATCTTTTCTGCAATAGGAAAAACAATTGAACTAAATGAGGATAAATTTGATTTAGTAACTGCGGTATCTGGTTCAGGACCAGCATATTTTTGTTATTTTATAGAATCTGTTATTGCAAGTTGTCGTAAACTAGGGTTAAATGAAACACTCGCCAAGGAATTTACTACACAGACAGCGATAGGAACACTACTCTTATTAAACAAGAAAGGGACAAATCCCGAAGAACTTAGAAAAGCAGTTACATCACCAAATGGTACAACTGAAGCGGCATTGAAAGTTTTAGAGAAGCAAGATTTCAGCAAGATTGTTCATTCAGCAATTAAAGCGGCAATGAACAGGTCTATAAAATTAGGAGAATCAAAATGAAGAGGTTGATTACTTTATTCTTAATTTTTTCTATTTCAATCAGCTCAATAAATTGCAACGCCCAGGAACCCTTGCAAATTGGGACAGAGACTGAAGACATTTTTTTAACAGATAATTTAAACATAGCAAAGGCACAAGTTGAAAAATATCCAGATAATCCTGAAGCACATTTTAATCTTGCAATTGCACTAAGTCGTACAAGTCTGGTAGAAGATGCAATAAAAGAACTTAGAGTAACAAAAAATCTAATAAGGAAACCAGAAAATGCCGGAGTAATGGATAAAAAAATAAATGAATACAAAGAAATGCTGAAAGAAAGCAATGACAGTAATTATTCAAACAATATTAGATATAGACTTGCATTCAGTCATTATTTAAAAGCTTATTTAATTTCAAAAAACATTCAAAAGTCTAAAGGAAAGAATCAAAACAAACCTAAATCACTTAATTTATTTAGTCCAAATGCATTATCTTTAAATGATAGAAATCCTGAAATTAAAAAGAATCTAGAAGAAAGTATCAACTATTTCAAAGAGCAACTAAAAGAAAGACCTGATGACATCTGGGCAAAAATTTACTATGGCTTTATTCTTGCAGAACAATACAATGATCTAACTAATGCAAAAAGACTTTGGGCTGAAGCACATGAACAAAACCCTAACAATCCCGCACCACATTTTTTCTTGGGAGAATTAAAGATTAAAGAAGGTAACCTAAAAGAAGGTATTTTAGATATTTCACAAGCTATATTATTAAGATCTCTAGGAAACTAGTAGTGACGAGCAATCTAAGGATTTACCTCTGCTAAAATTCAATCTCTAGACAAATCTAATGCTAAAACAAAAGACTATATCAAAAATTTTTCCAATCGTCTTAATACTAAGCGTAATTATGTTTTTTGGATTTTCATTTTTTAGAGGGAAGTCTATAGTTCAAAAATCTGAAAAAGAAATAAACCCAAGTCAAGTACAGGTAGAATCTAACGCAAAAGAGTATGTATTAAGAGAGATTGATTCAAAGAGTGGTCTTGTACGCTGGGATTTAAGCGCAAAAGAAAGTAGTACAGAAAACGGTTTACAGTCAGCAATTATTAATGACATTAAAGCACATGTGTATAGAGGAAAAGAAATAGCATTTGAACTTTCAGCTCCTCATGCAAAAGCAAACTCTCTAACAAAAGAAATTTATTTGTTTGGAAATGTAACAACTAAAGATCAAAGTGGAGAATTTATTTTAATGAGCAAGCAAATTTCTCTCGGAATGGGGACTTCAATCGAAGCACAAAACGGGTTTAATTTATATCTTAAAAACAATGGAACTGTAATTGGAGAAAGTGCTCTCATTAATGACGACCACAGTAAGATAACAGTCACAGATCTAAAAGAAGCATTGTTTAATGACATAAAACTTTCAGGAAAAACTGTTTACATTGAAAAGGATAAAAGCAGTGGAATATCAATAGCAACAATTACAAATGGAGGAACAATAGTCTTAAAAAACAATGATACGCTTACAGCTAACTCAATAAAATGGAAGAAGTCAGGAGAAATTGAAGCATCAACTAATGTAGTTTACAGTTCTGGAGACAAATTATTCAAAGCTGAACTATTAACAATTACAACCGATAAAAAGGTTTTTGCAAAAGGACACGTAAGCATAAAACATGGAGACACTGAATGCTATGGAGATTCACTAAATTATGGAAATGACTCAATCATAACCATTACAGGTCGCCCAAAAGCTGTTCAGGGAGATAAAGAAATCCTTGCAGATAAAATTTTATACGACCTCAATTTAAGAAAGGTTCAAGCAACTGGTAATGTAAGGACGTTAGTTAATCAAAAAGCATAATATGAAAAAATATTTTTTTTACATTTTAGTCACTTTGTTTATGGTTCTCCAAACAACCAATTATGTTCTAGGAGAAGAATTTGAGATAAAACATGCAGATTCATTAGAAGCTGATGAAGAGGAGATCAATGTTCAAGGGAATATTTTAATAAAATACAAAGATGCTGTTATTGAAGCTCCGCATGGAAAAATAAGTACTGATGCCAAGGGAAAACCAGAAAAAGCAATTTTTTATGATCGTGCGAAAATACAACTAAAAGACAGAAAATTAGAAGCAAATAAAATCATAGTTTCAATCAACTCTGAAACCATTTATGCAGAAGGAAACACATTGTCTGAATTAAAAGATAAAAACAATAATCCTATTATTATCAAATCAGATTATCAGGAATTAAACTGGAACGGAGAGAATGCAAGCGCAAAAGGTAATATTACAACAACCTATGAAGATACCAAAGTAATATCCGACAAAGTGCAAATAATCTACAAAAACAAAAGACCATATCAAGCAATATTTACTGGGGGCAAAAAGCAATCATTTCTTGAACAGCAAAATCACAGAACATTTGCAAATGAATTTACATTTGACATATCTACCAAAGATACTTATGCAAGAGATAATGTAACCAGTACAATTTGGCCTTATAAAATCAAACAAAGAAATGAACAAAATCCAATCCTATTAAATACTGACGAACTTTACATTAACCACACCAATGGCGTAATAACTGCTAAGGGTAAGGAAAATAAAGTTAAAATTTCATATGAAGAGACAAAAGGTGAAAGCAAAGAAGCATTGCTATTACGAGATAGTGAAAATAAAAATCCTGAAAAAATAGTCTTTAAAGGAGACGCTGATGTAAGTCAAGCTGATAAAAAATTATCCTCCGAAGAAGTTATTTTTAATTTTTCTGACAAAAAATTAACCAGCAATACCATTACAAATATTAGACCAAAAACGTTAATCTTTAAGAACGAATAAAGAAGTATAATTAAAAAAATGAGGAATGCTTTAACTAACAAGATAGCTAGCTTTATTGAACAAATAAAGCATTTTGTTTATGGTCTAAATTTTCAAATAAAACTTATATTCTCATTAATTTTAAGCATTTCAATTTTTATAACATTATGTGCATTTTTAATTATTCAGGATATTCAATCAAACATTGATAACCAAATTTTAAGACTAAACCACAACTTAAAAGTCACTCAAAATCTTGCTCAATCTGGCGCTCAAATTCTTTTGTACGATTATAAAAATAATAATGCAAGGAAATTGCGTCTAGAAAAATTAATAGAAAGTACAAATAAAACCGATTCAGAGATATATTTTGTTGTTTTCACTGATAATGCTGGGAATGTTTTAGCAAAGAGTAAATATGCTTATCTCTATGACATATTAAAAAACAATAATAGTAAGATTTCTCCACCAAGCCATGTTCCGTTTATTAAAATCACTTGCTCAAAAAATGGAAAGCTTTTAACTCTTGCAGAGCCACTCCAGTTTAACTCTAATTTCTCTGGCTGGATATGGATTGGATTTGCTGACCCCGGTTTTACTATTGTAGGCTCAAAGAATGAACTGATTACTTTTCTATTAGAGATATTTCTACTTGTCTGGGTTCTCTCAGTAATAGGATCTATAGTTAATTCTCTAATCATAACGAGACCACTAAGAAAACTTGAAAAAGGAGCAAAAGCCATTAGTGAAGGGCGATTTGGTTTCCAATTACCCTTAAAAGGATTTCTGGGCAAAGAATTGTCTCAACTTGTCAAAGCATTTAATAAAATGTCAAAGCGTCTGCAACAATATGAAGAATCTAACATTGCAACACTTAGCTCTGAAAGAAACAAATTTGAATCTGTTGTTATGTCAATTGCTGACGGCGTAATTGTTTCAGATAAGGAAAATACTATACAAATAATAAACCCAGCATCAGCAAGGCTATTAAACAGAGCTGGAGATGAATTAATAGGTCAAAAAGCAAATGATATATGGAACATCAAGACAAACGAAGAAATACTTACTTATCTGAATAATATAAAAATAGCTAATACAGAGAACTGTCCACTTGAATATTTAAATCTTGAATTAATAAGAGAAAATAAAAATTTAAAATTAATCATCACTCCTCTTTATGATGCAAACAACGAAAAGCTTGGTGCAGTAACTGTTATTCAGGATAGAACCAGGGAGGCTGAAGTTGAGTTAATAAAACAAGAATTTATAAGTAATGTAAGTCATGAATTAAGAACTCCTATTACAAGTATTAAGTGTTATGTAGACACTCTGTGTTCACACAAAGACCAAATTGATGATAAAGTAAGGACCGAATTCCTCTCAATAATAAATGAAGAAACTGATCGGTTAAGTAACCTTGTAAATGATGTACTTGAACTATCCAGACTTGAATCTCCATCCACAAAATTCCCTCTTTCAATACAAGAATTTTATCCATCAATCGATTATGCCCTTAAATCAACGATGGTTCTTGCAAGCAAAAAATCCATTAAACTATTAACTGACATAAATGAAGAACTACCAATGTTAAATATTAATCAGGAATATCTTGAAAGAATATTAATTAACCTAATTTCAAACGCAATTAAATACACTCCTGGAAACGGAATAGTAAAACTTGTAGTAAAGAAAGATAATGACATAGTACTGTTCCAGGTTATTGATAATGGTATAGGAATACAAGAAGATCACATACCATTAATTTTTGAAAGATTTTACAGGATTGAAAACAAAGTACATACGATTAAAGGTACCGGCTTAGGTTTAACGATAGTTAAAAAATCAATCGAGCAACACGGAGGTACAATTTCTGTAAGAAGCAAGCTTGGAGAAGGCAGTATCTTTGAATTTACAATACCAATCCCTGAAATAAATAAAAGTATTTCAAATATCAAAGACTTTAAAAAGGAACAACAGGTAGCAAAAAGTGCATAAAAGGTTTTTGAAGTATAATAATTAAGTTGAGTTTTAGTAAAGAAGTCGGATCGGTAGCTCAACGGTAGAGCAGAGGACTCATAATCCTTTGGTTACAGGTTCGAATCCTGTCCGATCCACTATTTAAAAATAAAAGGGAGCAATAACTGCTCCCTTTTATTTTCTTACTAACTCATCTTTAAAACTGGGATTTCCAAACTTTAATGTCATCTCTTAGTTTTGTATGCGTTAAACCAAATAACTTAAACGCTGTAGTTTCATCATTATTATCAAGGATATATCTCATTGCCATTTGCCTTAGAGTGTTTACCTGATCTTGAGGTACTGCTAAGGTAATTTCAACAACATCGACTGGTTTAGTCTGACTTATATGATTTGTTTTTAAAGCATTAACCATTTTCATCAATTCCTTAGGTACACATCTTTGTGCAAACTTATAGTTATCCTACATTACAAAAACAAATATATACCGAGTATTTAATATTATTTTTATTTTTTTAATAAGAAATTGTTACAAACAGATAAGAAGAAAATGGATATTCAAATCTATCAATAATCGGTTAGCAAAAGTCCTAAATTCTAAGGTTTATAAAAGTTAATATTGGTGAGATTGCCGGAACAAAGTCGTTTCTGTAAAGCAGGCATTTATCCAATCATAAGTGGTGAAGCGGGGGAATTTACACCTGCAAATCCAGCTTCTTCAAGTGCTTTTTTCATACTTGCTTCATCAGCTCTTTTATCTACAAATAGTTTTCCATCTAAATGATCAATTTCATGCTGGATGCATCTACAAAGTAAATCATCTTCAGCAGCAAGTTTTCTTTCTTTTCCAAGTAAATCTTGATATTTAACAATTATTTTTTTATGCCTTAGAACATCAATAACAACATTTGGGAAACTTAAACAACCTTCTTGTGAAATAATTTGACCTTCTTTTTGAATAATAATGGGATTAATCAAAACTAATGGGCTATATGAAGCAACCTCTTTATTTGTTTTTTCATCCAGATATCTCTTTGAAGCATAATCAACATCTACGACCAAAACCCTTTTACTTACGCCTATCTGAGGTGCAGCTAAACCTACCCCCTCAGAAGCATACATAGTTTCAAACATATCTTCTACGAGCTTTCTTAAAGACTTGTCAAACTTGATAACTCTACTTGTTACTTTTCTAAGAGCCGGATCTCCGTATTGTACAATTTGCTGTTTAGTCATATATGTTTTTAAGGATGTACAATGAAATAATACCACAAAACTCACTAAAAATCACAATTTAAAGGGTTTCCACGGTTAATCAAATATAATATCTAAGTATAAATTTGGGGATTTATTAAATATGATTGATTTTGGTCTTAGTGAAGAACAGAAAGAATTACAAAGATTAGCAAGAGAATTTGCACTAAAAGAAATTAGGCCACATGCTGAAGAACATGATAGAGCAGGGAAATTTCCTCGTGAAATAGCAAAAAAAGCTTTTGAGATAGGGCTTTTAAATCTGAATATTCCTCAAAACTACAACGGAGCAGGTCTAAAGGTTTTAGATGAAGTTATCATCGCTGAAGAATTATCATATGGTTGCTCTGGAATCAGTACAGCTCTTGCTGCAAATAATTTAGCAACAGCACCTGTAATAATTGCAGGAAACGAAGAGCAAAAGAAAAAATATCTTGGCATGATGACAAAAGAATTAACCTTTGCATCTTACGCAGTCACAGAACCACAGGCTGGCTCAGATGTAGCCGGTATACAAACATCAGCAAAATTAGTTGGAGATGAATACATCATAAATGGTTCAAAACAATGGATTACTGGAGCAAGCGAAGCTAAATGGTTTTATGTTTTAGCAAAAACTGATCCCTCAAAAGGTCACAAAGGAATGAGCGCTTTCATTGTAGATGCAAATACTCCAGGAGTAAAAGTTGGCAAAAAAGAAGACATGATGGGACAAAGAGCCTCAGCCACTCATGCTGTGATTTTTGAAGAAGTAAAAATACCCAAATTGAATATTTTAGGTGTTGAGGGTGAAGGTTTTAAAATTGCAATGAAAGCTTTTGATCACACAAGACCTGGAATTGCTGCAAATGCTGTTGGTGTAGCTAGAGCAGCTATGGAACACGCAATAGACTATTCAAAAACAAGAACTTCCTTTGGCGTACCAATTGCTATGCATCAAGGTATAAATTTTATGATTTCTGATATGGCATGTGAGATCGAAGCCGCTAGATTACTAGCATGGCAAGCAGCATGGGCAATGGATAATAATATAAGAAACACGAAACTTGCTGCTTTTGCAAAGAGATTTGCTGCTGACACCGCCATGAAGGTTGCTACTGATGCCGTTCAAATCTTTGGCGGATACGGTTATTCTAATGAATATCCAGTAGCAAAACTAATGAGAGATGCAAAAATATTTCAGATATATGAAGGAACTTCGCAAATCCAAAGACTCATTATTGCTAAAGAAATATTTTTAAGATAAATTAATAGCAGGAATAGCTAGAGCTGATAAAACCCACTTGTTAAATTCCTTAGGTACATCTTCCATGCAATTATGACTTGCCCAATTAAAAACTTTATAACTTGAATTTGGTAATCCATAATGTAGCCTTTTAACCATACTTTTTAATGCTACATAATCAAACCTTCCTACAGAAAGATAAACAGGGCAATTAATTTTTGGAACTTGCGAGATAAAATCCCACTTAAGCGAGTCTCGAAATATATCTCTAACAATATCTAAATCACTTGAAATTGCAAGTTTATATCGCTTTTTAATTGGCAATTTTAATATGAGATTTAATGTCTTTTTCATATATTCAATTGGTTTTCCCAAAAGCCATTTATAGTAATGATGCAATATTTTTGGTAGTCTTACCGGTAATGAAACAAGCAATAATCTACAAATTTTTTCAGGGTATTTTTCAGTAAATTTTGCTGCAAGAACCGCCCCAAACGAATGCCCGACAATTGTTATCGGATGAGCAATTCCTATATCGTCAAGCGTCTCACTTAAGTCATTTATATGTTCTTCAATACTACACAATCCTCCTGGATTATATGACTTTCCATGTCCTCTAAGATCCACACCAATAATTCTGTAATTAGATTTGTTTAACAATGTATATTGCTCTTCCCAAATATCATTGGCACTGGCTGTTCCATGAATAAATAGAATTAGTTGGCCATTTTTTTTATTATCAAAATAAGATAGAAGCATATTTTTTTATAATTTTTTATCAGCTATTCAAAGCTATTAATAAAATAATTATTCCCTCTTTTCATTATCAACCAATTAATTAATTGTTTATATTTAACCTATTTTGAAGAAAGTTGGTATTTTAGAGCTCTACAACAGTTTCTTGAACTGCAGGGTTAAAAAAAGAAATAGGTTCTTGCTCAACAATGCTGCTTTTTAAAGGCATCAATTCAATTACTTTTTCTCTTAAAACAGCAGCAATTCGATCCAAGTCATTACCACACTCATTAACATATGTATAAAGTTCTACGGGTTTACCTATTCTTATTATTATTGTTGGTCTGGTTAACCAGTATTTGAGATACCTCATCTTATATGTCCCACTTATGAATATTGGAACAACTTTGCTCTTTGAATCAATGGATAGCTTTGCAACACCACCTTTAAATTTCTTTGGCATGATTTTGGGAGATATATCACCCTCTGGAAATATCCCAATTTTTCCACCATGAGAAAGTGTATTATTTAGTTTTTTTAACATTCTCTGATACTCTTCAATACTATTACCCAAAAGTACAGAACCTATAATTCGAGCAATAATTTGAAAAGTCTTTAATTTCATTGATCTTTTTGCAATTACAAAACTTACTTTTCTGAAAGGACCTATTGGGTAGGCAAGGAAAAAACCATCAAAGAAGTTTTGGTGATTTCCTGCTAGTATAAATCTCCCTTTTTTAGGGATAGACCCCTTTCCTTCAACTTTTACATTAAAGAATACTGAGAATATTAAAAACATTGTACTCCACACAAAAAAGTAGAATATTGCCTCAGATATCTTAACTAGCTTCAATTTCAATCTATTTATCATTAAATATTATTAATTAGATTCTTTACCTTCTATTAACCAACCTCAAGCATTATCTATTGGCTATCGGATCACAACCGATAACTAATTATACATTACTCTAAGTTTAAGGAAGATTTCAAAAATGGAAGCAAATCGGGTAGGAACTGGACAAAGCAATCTCCCAAGCCAAATTGGTGGCGCACAAAGTAAAAGTGGGGAAGAATCTTTCCATAATATGGCCAAATCAGATGGCTATGATAAAGGAGCTTTAGAAGAAGCTGTAAGTGAAAGAACAAGATTAACAAGAACTAAGAGAGCTGATAAAAGTAAAAAAACAAATAATTCTCTTTTTGTAATATCCGACAATGATGAAGATTTAAATGAAGAGCCTGTTTATAGGACAGTAATGGTTGATGGAGTATTATTCACTTTAAGATTATTAGCAGTAGCATAACAAAATTTATTTTTCAACAGTAACCTTGTCTTCTATATTTAAATAAAGTTTTGCGGCGGCTTCCGCAAGTTTTCTTATTCTTAGAATATAAGCCATTCTTTCATCACGACTAACTGCACCACGTGAATCAAGAAGATTAAATGAATGAGAACATTTTAAAATATGATCATATGCTGGCATTAACAACTTGTTCTCAAGACAAGACTTACTTTCTTCGTAATACATATCGAAACGCTTCTGAAGCGAATCAACATTTGCAATTTCAAAATTATACTTGCTCTGCTCATACTCATTTCTTTTATAAATATCTTCATATTTAATATCCTTAGTCCATTTAAGATCAAAAACATTTTCTACATTTTGAAGATACATTGCAAGTCTCTCTAATCCATAAGTAATTTCAACAGAGATTGGCTTCAAATCAATTCCACCGGCTTGCTGGAAATAAGTAAACTGAGTGATTTCCATACCATCTAGCCAAACTTCCCATCCCACTCCCCAAGCACCAAGAGTCGGAGACTCCCAATTATCTTCTACAAATCTAATATCATGTTCTGTTGTTTTTATCCCAATTTTCTCTAAGCTATTTAAATAAATATCCTGGATATTATCGGGAGATGGTTTCATAATTACCTGATACTGAAAATAATGCTGCAATCTATTTGGATTATTACCATATCTTCCATCAGTAGGCCTCCTACATGGCTCAATACAAGCCATATTCCAGGGCTTTTCACCAAGCACATATAAAAAAGTAGCCGGGTTCATTGTACTGGCCCCTTTTTCAATGTCGTAAGGCTGCAAAATCACGCACCCCTGCTCTGACCAGTATTGATTTAACGTTAAAAATAACTCCTGAAAAGTTAATGGCATAATAAAAGAAATAATATCATTAGTGCCTAAAGTGTCTCATCCCCGTAAAAATCATTGCAATATTATGCTTATCACAGGCTCCAATGACTTCTGAATCTTTTATACTTCCTCCAGGCTGGATAATAGCTGATATTCTTGCCGAAGCAGCAATATCAATGCTGTCTTTAAAGGGAAAGAATGCATCAGAAGCCAGAACAGCTTCTTTAGAATTAAAATTTGCCTGATTTAAAGCAATTTCTACAGAAGCAACTCTACTTGTCTGACCACATCCAATACCAACAGTTTTCCCATCTTTCACTATAACAATTGCGTTGGATTTTACATGCTTGCAAACTTTCCACGCAAAAATCAAATCAATCATTTCTTCATTTGTAGGTTTCCTTACTGTCGGAACTTTTAAATTGTTTAAATCAAGAGTCTCATCATTAAAATTCTGAACAAGATAACCTTCTCCAATTTTTTTAATATCAAATTGCGATGATTTCGTTTTCCCTGCCTGAATTTGTAGAACTCTTAAATTAGGTTTTTTCTTAAAGATTTCCAAAGCCTCTTGTGAATAAGAAGGTGCAATAATAGCTTCTAAAAATATTTTCACAAGCTCAGAAGCAAGTTCTTTATCTACCAAACCATTAAACGCAACAATTCCCCCAAAAGCACTTATTGGATCAGAACTTAATGCCTCAACATAAGCATGTAGTAAATTGGGAGCAATTGCTACTCCACAAGGATTATTATGCTTAACAATTACTGATACAGGAGTATTGAAATCAAATTCACCTGCAATATTCCAAGCTGACTCTAAATCAAGATAATTATTAAAAGATAATTCTTTCCCTTGTAGGATTTTTGAATTTGCTAAACCTAACTCTGTATTTGATGATAGATACAATGCAGCTTTTTGGTGAGGATTTTCTCCATAACGTAACACTTGCTTAAGTTTTAAATTTAGATTTAAATTTTCTTCAAATGATTTATGATTTCCATTTGAAGAATTCTTGTTTTTAGAAAAACATCTTGAAAAGAAATTTGATATAGCCTCATCATAAGAAGAAGTAGTTTTAAAAGCTTTAACCATTAGTTCTTCTCTCAAAGAAATGGTCGTGGTGCCATTGTTATCCTTCATTTCTTTCAAGACTAATTCATAGTCCTTAGAATCACATACAACAGTAACTGCAGAATAGTTTTTTGCAGCACTTCTAATCATAGAAGGTCCACCTATATCAATATTTTCAATTACAGTCTCCAATGGAACATCAAGATTAGTTGCCACCTCCTGAAAAGGATACAGATTAATTACAACCATATCAATTGGCTTAATATCAAGACTCTGAATCTTATTCATATGCTCTGGTTTATCACGCCTAGCCAACAACCCAGCATGAACAACAGGATGTAAAGTTTTTACTCTACCCTCAAGCATCTCAGGATATTTTGTTAATTCACTAACTTCAATAACAGGAACATTATTTTTCTTTAAAAGCTCAGCAGTTCCACCTGTGGAGATAATCTCATAACCATGTTTTTCAGTAAGTTCTCTAGCAAACTCAAGAATTCCATCTTTCTTATAGACACTAATTAATGCTCTTTTTTTCATTTTATTTCCTCTAATAATAACTAAACAATTATATCTTACTGGCAAACATCACTTAAATCCAAAGTTCTTATCTATGTTTTAAAGAATCAAAATTATGTCTCTACCAAAATCCTTGATATCATATATCCATGACAATCACTCACAGGACTCAATCTCTAACTTCAACTCAAAGAGATTCTTGGATTGAAATCAATCTGTCTGCCCTTGAAAGAAATTTTAAAAAGCTACAAGAGATAATAAAAACTGACATAATGGCAGTTGTAAAAGCTGATGCTTATGGTCATGGAGCTACAACACTATGTCCTATATTACAAAGTCTTGGAGCAAATTCGTTTGGAGTCGCAACAGTTGACGAGGGTGTAGCTCTAAGAAACGCAGGAATAAAAGTCCCTATTGTAGTACTAGGTGCTACTCCATTTTGGTCTTATGAAACTTGTTTATCAAACAATCTAACCACAACTATTTATTCTAAAGAGCAAATCAATCCACTAGAAGAATTTGCAAGACAAAATAAATCAAGACTTCCTATACAATTAAAAATAGACACAGGGATGAATCGACTTGGAGTAGATCATAATAACTGCAAAGATATCATCAACAAACTGAAGACCTCAAGCTATTTAGAACTAAAGGGAATTTTTAGTCATTTATCTGATGCCCAAAATAATGATTTTTCACTACTTCAAAAAAACAGATTTAAAACTGCTTTAAATGATTTTAAAAGCACAAAAATACCACAACATATTGCAAATAGCTTTGCTGCAATTAACTATCCTGAGTTTAGATATGATTTAGTCAGAGTAGGCATTGCATTGTACGGACAAGAATTCAAATTTCTTGAACCACTAATTTCTCTAAAAGGAAGAATAACAAGGATTGAAAAAATAAAAAAAGGTGAGTCCGTAAGCTATGAAAGGATTTGGACAGCAAAGGAAGATAGCATAATTGCTACTATCCCTGTTGGATATGCAGATGGAATAGACAGAAAACTTTCAAACAAAATATCAGCTATTTACAATGATAAGAAAATACCGCAAGTTGGAACCATTACAATGGATCAAATGATGTTTGACATTTCAGGGATTCAAGATCCAAGAGTTGGGGATGTAATAACTCTAATAGATAGTAAGGAACTAACAATTTCTTCATGGGCAGAAATATTAGACACGATTTCTTATGAATTAATTTGCAGACTAAAGCTAAGATTGCCCAGAATTTATACAAGAGATTGACAATGTCATTGCAAGCCGAACAGAGTGAGGCGTGGCAATCCCAAACGATTTGCGCAAGTTAGTTTGGGATTGCTTCGTCGCTTACGCTCTTCGCAATGACTAAAGTGTCATTTTCCCTTGTTCTTTTAAAATCAAATCAATTACTTCACGCACACAACCATTTCCACCCTTTGCTTCTGTAATTAATTTTGCTTTTGACATTGCTGAAGGATGGGCATCTTTTGGACAAACTGGTAACCCAACAATTTCTAAGACTGGAACATCCAAGATATCATCACCTATATAAGCAACATTATTTATAGAGATGTTTAATTCAGTACATAACTCTTTGATTTTTTTTCCTTTATCATAACAATGTTGATAAATATGTTTAACACCTAATTCGCTAAATCTGTTTATTACAATTGCACACTGTCGTGCACTAATAAGTGAAATCTCTATACCATAAGACTGGGCAAGTTTAATACCCTGACCATCTCTTACATGAAACCTCTTAATATGTTCACCCTTTTCGGAATAATACAAGGAACCATCTGTCAGAACTCCATCTACATCTAGAACTAGAAACTTTATATTTCTAATAATTTGCTTTAATTCACTTGTTTGCATAGTAATAGTTTACAATGAAATAGTTCATTATTACGGAGGTGTACCGAAGTGGTCGTAACGGGACTGACTCGAAATCAGTTTGACGGGGAAACCTGTCACGTGAGTTCGAATCTCACCACCTCCGTGTTTATTTTTTAATATCAATCTATAAAGATAAACAACTAGTATAATTATTAATTGTATTAATCAACATCACAGAAACCAGGAGTATAAGACAACAATGCAAAAAGAAATCAAATCTGCAGTTTTACTAATAATATTTTCAAGCCTACTATGTTTAACTGGCTGTAGTAGTCAAAAAGCAATAAAAGTAAGCGAAGCACAAGAAAAATACTGGAATACTTTAAGCAGTAATGTAGTAGTTTTATATAAACAAGGGAAATATAATGAAGCATTTAAATATGCTGATGAAGCTCTTAAAGTTGCAAAACATTTATATGGTAAGAATAGCCCAAAAGTAGCTGCTTCACTAAATAACATTGCAGAAATATACAGAGCAAACGGGGATTACTCTAAAGCTGAATCCCTCTATAAACAAGCAATCAAAATAGATGAAAAAACACTTGGAAAAGACAGTATTGATGTAGCTAAAGATCTAAACAATCTATCCGTTCTTTATAGAGCGACAGGAAAACTTAATGAAGCTGAAGCTTTAAGCAAAAGAGCCCTTTCTATAAGAGAAAAAGTCCTGGAGAAAGATGATCCTGAAATTGCAATTTCATTAAGTAACCTCGGAGTAATTTATAGAGTACAAGGAAAATTTAAAGACGCTGAGCCACTTTTCAAGAAAGCTCTTTCTATAAGGGAAGCCTCCTTCGGGAAAGAGCATCCTGATATTGCAGTATCCTTAAACAATTTGGCAGAGCTATACAGTGCAGAAAAAAAGTATACTGAGGCAGAACCCTTATTTAAAAGATCTATATCCATTCTTGAAAAGACTTTAGGTAAAGAACATCCAAATGTTGCTGCCGTAATGAGAAATCTTTCAGCAATGTATAAGGACATGGGTAAGAATGATTTAGCACAAGCTCTCGATAAGACGGTAATAGCAATACTTTCAAAGAAGCAGTAACATGTACGTTACCAATATTTTTTTAATTATATTAGTTGTAATTTTAATTTTGTTGGTAATAATTGCTTTAAATAGAATCAACTCAACTGTAAATGAAAAACTTTCAGAAGTAAGAAGCGACGTATCTCAGCATTTAAGTTCTTCACAAACAACACTAAGCAATATAACCACCAATTTGATTAGCTTAAAAGATACTAGTCAAAGAATCTTAGAAACAGGAAAGGACATACAAAGCTTACAGGATATTTTAAAGCCACCTAAGCTTAGAGGGGAAATTGGTCAGACTTTCTTAGAAAACATCCTGTCTCAGGTCTTGCCACCAAATAGTTTTCAAACTCAATACAGATTTCAAAGCGGAAATATTGTTGATGCAATAGTTAAACTTAAAGATTCCAGGTTATTGTCTATAGATTCAAAGTTTCCACTGGATTCTCTTAAAGAATTTCTAACAAATGGCAAGGTAAAAACTGAAGAAACACCAAGTCAATTTATCAGAGACGTAAAGAAACATATTGATGACATAGCAAACAAATACATCGTGCCAAATGAAGGCACCCTGGATTTTGCATTAATGTATATTCCTGCTGAAAACGTATATTACGAAGTAATTCTAAGAGATGACAAAATAACCAATTACGCAAGAGATAAAAAAGTAATCCCTGTTTCCCCAATCAGCTTATATTCTTATCTTTCAACCATCTTAATAGGGTTAAAGGGTGCAGAAGTCGAAAAAAATGCCAGACAAATTTTGGATAATCTAAGTAATATAAAGAATAAAATAAATGCTTTTGTCATAGAATTCAACACAATGGGGACCCATCTAAATAATGCAAGATCAAAGTATGATTCAGCAAGAGAGTCAATTATAAGTATCTCAGAGCAATTAAAAAATATTGAAACCACAAAAAATGTCTAATCATAAACTTATAAGTTTTCTATTTTTAAGATTTCTTGGGGGTATTTATCTAATAGCTTTTCTATCACTCTTGATTCAAATAACTGGACTGATTGGCAATCATGGTATCTTACCCGTCAAAGAATTTTTAGCTAGTATTTCAAGCAACACCAATACTAATAACTTTTTAATTGCTCCGACGGTATGCTGGTTAAATTCAGATGATGTTTTTTTAAATCTTTTATGCATTATCGGTGCTATATTTTCAGTCCTTTTAATATTTAATTTTACATCCATAATTTGCCTAGTAATCTTATGGTTTACATATTTATCACTAACAATTGCATGCCAAACATTTCTTTCATTTCAATGGGACAACTTACTACTGGAGACAGGATTTCTATGCATATTTCTTGCTCCAATTAGACTAAATTTAAAGCAATGTCAAGAACCTCCCCAATTAATCATTTTTTTATTTAATTTATTACTTTTTAAGCTTATGTTTTTTTCTGGCTTAGTAAAAATAGCCAGTGGAGATATAGCATGGAAAACACTTACGGCACTTAACTACCATTATCAAACTCAACCGATTCCAAATATTATTAGTTATTTTACCTATTGGACACCAAGCTGGTTTCACAAGCTATGCTGCTTAACAATGTTTACAATTGAACTAATTGTTCCCTTTTTTATATTTGGAAAGAAGAGCTTTAAGCTAATTGCATTTACATCGATCACTGTCTTTCAAATAATAATTTTTGCTACGGGCAATTACTGTTTTTTCAATATACTTGCAATATTGTTGTGCTTGTTTTTACTCAATGATGAAATTATTCAGAGAATATTTCCAAGACTAAACTCAAATAAGTCAGAAGTAAAAACAAATTGGTTACCAAAATGGATTATTGTTTCTTTTACTGTTTTAACTATAGTTATTAACAGTGTTCATTTCTCAAGAATATTAGGACTAAATATTACTTGGCCTCAATTTATTGGGACCATTTACATTAAGATTTCCCCATTCAGAATAATCAACAACTATGGATTATTTTCAATAATGACGACAACCCGTCCTGAAATTATTATTGAAGGAAGTAACGATTTCAAGATTTGGAAACCTTATGAATTTAAATATAAACCTGGAAGAACAAAAACACCTCCTCCATTTATAGCTCCACATCAACCACGACTTGATTGGCAAATGTGGTTTGCTGCTCTTGGAAGCTTTCATAACAACCCATGGTTTATACGTCTCTGCGTTAGACTCTTACAAGATTCAAAGGACGTAATAAATCTTCTAGAAAAAAATCCGTTTCCAAAATCACCTCCCAAATATTTGCGTGCATTGATATATGATTACAGGTTCTCAAACTTATATACTCTAAAAACAAAAGGAATATGGTGGGAAAGAGAGTTAAAAGGTTTGTATTTGCCTGTTGTAACTTTAATCGGAGATAAACTTACTATAATTCCTGACACTGTTACTAAAGAGTAGAAATAAAGGCAAATATAAAATCCTTATAAAATTCGAGGCAATTTCAGAGAATCTACGTCATGATTTTAGTATGAGTGCTAATTCTTCTAAAATAAGAAATGTTGCGATAATTGCACACGTAGATCACGGAAAAACAACTTTAGTTGATTCAATTTTAAAATTCACCGGGGCTTTTCGTGCAAATCAGGAAGTCATTGAATGTGTAATGGATTCAAATGAACTAGAACGTGAGCGTGGAATTACAATACTTGCAAAAAACACTGCTGTAAATTTTGGAGACTATTTAATAAATATTGTTGATACACCAGGTCATGCTGACTTTGGTGGCGAGGTAGAACGTGTATTAGGAATGGTTGATGGATGTTTATTGATTGTAGATTCTTTTGAAGGAACAAAGCCACAAACCAGATTTGTTTTAAGAAAAGCATTGGAAAAAGGACTAAGGCCCATTTTAGTAATAAATAAAATCGACAGGCAAAACATTGATGTTAATAGAGTTATTAATCAGGTTTTAGATTTGTTTATAGAACTGGGTGCTGATGAAGATCAGGCAGAATTCCCGATTCTATATTCTAGTGGATTAAGAGGAATAGCAAAATTAAACATTTCTGATGAAGATAAAGATATAAAACCTTTACTCGATCTTATTATTCATCATGTTCCACCACCACTAGGCGATCACGATAAACCATTCCAATTTCAAGTTACAAGCATTGATTACAGTGATTATCTTGGACGTATCCTTATAGGAAGAATTCACAATGGAGTCATAAAACCAGGTCAACAGGTTTCCCTGATAAAATCAGACGGAACTATAAGCAAAGAAAAAGTTTACAAGCTCTTTAGTTTTGAGAACTTAAAAAAAGTAGAAATAGAATATGCAAGTGCAGGAATGATTGTCGCAATGACCGGACTACCCGATGCAAATATAGGTGAAACTGTTGCCTGTTCCGAAAGTCCAGAAGCTCTTACTCTAATTAAAGTAGATGAACCTACAATGCAAATGACATTTTCAGTAAATGACAGCCCTTTTGCTGGTCAGGAAGGAAAGTTTGTCACATCCAGACAAATTCGAGAAAGACTATTCAAAGAGCTGGAAAGTAATGTTGCTCTTAGAGTAGAAGATTTTAGTTCTAGTTCAGACAAGCTTCTTGTAAGCGGAAGAGGTGAACTACATCTTGGAATTTTAATTGAAACAATGAGAAGAGAAGGTTATGAGTTTCAAGTCAGTAAACCTGAAGTAATTTTCAAAACAATAAACAATGAGAACTATGAGCCTTTTGAAGCTTTAGTCTTAGATGTACCAAATGATTTTGTTGGCGCCTGTATAGAAGCAATGGGCAAAAGAAAAGGCGAACTGAAGAACATGCATTCAGAGGGAAACATGACAGTTATTGAATTTGAAGTACCAACAAGAGGATTGATTGGTTATCGTGGAGAATTTATCAGGCAAACAAGAGGACAAGGAGTAATGAATCATTCCTTTTATGAATACCGCCCTCACTCCGGTCCAATAAGTAAAACCAGAAACGGGGTATTAATTGCTTTTGAAACAGGTACAAGTACTCCTTATGCAATTTTAAATGCACTTGATAGAGGAAACTTTTTTATTCACCCAGGAATTAAAGTTTATCAGGGTATGATCGTCGGAGAAAACAACAAGCCACAAGATCTCGAAGTCAATATCTGCAAGACAAAAAAACTAACAAACATGAGATCTGCCGGTGCTGAAGTGTTAGAAACCTTGCCACCACCAATAGAAATGTCTCTTGAAGAAGGTCTTGAATATATAAACAATGATGAATTACTTGAAGTCACCCCAAAATCAATCAGGCTAAGAAAGGCTATTTTAGATCCAAACAAAAGAAAACAAGCAAACAAAGAACTTGTTTAAAAGATTCTTGAGATTTCAATTACAAAACCATTATCTCCATTAGCTTTGTTATTATGTATCTGATATCCAGCCCATAAAGTAACATCTTTAGGTCCAATATAATAAAAACCAGGAATTAAAAATCCATTTGCATGTTTTCCTGAAAACCAATCCATCTGCAATCCAAACCTTTTAGTAATGGGCTGTTCAATTCCACCTATAAAACCAAAAACATCTCTCCCAGCAAAAGTAGTAGTTAACACATTCACACCACCAGAAATCCTGGTTTTTAGTTTAGGCAGTCTTGCACTTGCATGTGAATAAGTCCAGTTACCCACACCATTTCCTCTTAAAGAGGTTTGAATTAAAGTCCCAAAAGTTAATTTAGTTTCATACTTTTTATATAACTCTTTATTTAATGGAATAAAGCTTTTAAAGCCTACACCTAAAAGCTCATTAGCAACATTATCTGTACCAACCCCACCAAGAGTTACATCTATCTCAGTGTTTTTCCCTATACCAAGAGCACCATACTCAGTGTTTACAAAGAACTTATTTGAAAACTGGGTTTCATGCTGCACAAATATCTTTCCTTTTTGAGTAACATCAGCTGAAGGAACATTAAAAAGAGTTTGCTGGGAGTATGCTTCTGTTTGAAAGAATATAACCAAAATAAAAGCAAACAATATTATCCAGATGATCTTCTTCATATTAAAATCAATTGTATACTGTAAAAATGAACTTAATAAAGAAATTATATACTTTTTATAGGAGGATTTATGTATTTAGTGGGTGATATTGGAGGGACTAAAACAAATATAGCAATTTTAGAAGCACAAAATGGAAGATTTATAACTCATTTTGAAAAGAGTTTCATTAGTAATAATTATGACAGCTTAAAAACAATCGTTGACAAAGTCATCAATGAAGATTTAAAAAATGAATTTAAAATCACCCATGCATGCTTTGGTGTTGCTGGTCCGGTAAAAGATGGATTGTGTGACGCAACAAACTTACCATGGCTGGTAGATGCTAAGAAAATATCTGAGCTTTTAAAACTCCCTTCAAATTGTGTAAGTTTACTAAACGATCTTGAAGCTGCTGCATACGGTATTCAAGTATTAGAAGAGAAAGATGTTTGTGTATTAAACAAAGGTATAGAGCAAAAAAATGGAAATATGGCTTTATTAAGTGCAGGAACGGGACTTGGAGAATCAGTTATTTTCTGGGATGGTGGAAAATATAAGCCTTCACCTTCAGAAGGTGGGCACACAGACTATGCTCCAAGAAATAAAATTGAAATTGATCTTTTAAATTATCTTACTGGAAAATATGGAAGAATAAGCTATGAAAGGATTCTATCGGGTCCTGGATTACTTAATGTTTATAATTTTTTCAAAGATACCGCTTATCAAGACACTCCAAAGTGGTTATTAGAAAGATTTAAGAAAGAAGATCCTAGCGCAGTAATTTCAGAGGTAGCTCTGTCTAAAAAAGATATTTGCTGTGAAAAAGCATTAGATCTGTTTGTTACTATTTACGGTGCTGAAGCAGGTAACCTCGCATTAACTGCTCTTGCCATTGGAGGAGTTTATATAGGTGGTGGAATAGCTCCTAAGATTTTAGACAAATTAAAAGAAGGTGCATTTATGCAAGCTTTTACTCATAAAGGAAGACTCTCTGTTTTAATCTCTCAAATACCTGTAAAAGTAATTTTAAATGACAAGATACCACTCTTGGGATGTGGAAACTTTTTGAATAGCTATAAACATTCAGAACTTTCAGTAAGATAGAAAGCTTCATGTAAAAATTGTTTTTTATTTACTGATATAGGATTTATTTACCAGAGCCAAAAGTTCCTTCAACTGTTATTAGAGATATCTTCTGTATTTCAATTAACATGATTATCAGAAAAAACTTAAAAAAATATTAAAATTTTTAAAGGTGGTAAATTATACAGGTTAAGTTAAATAAATTTCAACTAATCTTAAAGAAATATAATAATGTAATACCTTTTATTTTTCGTATTTCAGCATAAAATATATCTATTGCTTGTAAGTTATTTGTAGTGAGTTTGTAGGTAAATTAAAAAGATAAAAAACAATACATGAATGCAGTTCATAACAATAGAACAACGACTTCTTGGTTCAAATCTTCACCATACAGTAAAGAAACCCGAGAAAAAGCAGATAAAGGAAAACTTTCTTCTGCAACCAGAACCTTTGTAAAAGCTACCGAGAATCCTTTAAGAATTGCTGGTACAGCACTGCTTGCAACGGCCCTTCCACTTATTGGGATAAAAATGCTCGGATCATCTTCAGATGATTCTCCTCTTAAGAGCTGGAAAACTTTAGGTACAGTACTTCTTGGAAGTGCTTCAGCATTTATAGTTGATACAGCCATTCCTGAAAAATCAAATCTTGAAGAACCAGAATCATCGTTAGTATCCCAAGCAACACCTGCTACAAAGATAGATAACAACGTGATTGTTATCAATAAAGCTGCTGAAGATGTAGTCAAGGATTTGTTTGCAAATCTATTTAAAAAGGGTCTAGCTGATGGTTCTCGATTCAGCGATTTTACATTGAACCTAGATTCTAATCCATGGAAAACGTTAGATTTAGATTCAGATATAAATTCAAAAGACTATTTAGAGACCAATTTAAAGGATGAAACCTCAATTACTAAGAAAGTAGTTATAAATGGGATTGAGCATAGGATAGGAATACGTATTAGCTGTGCTGATATAAAAGAAGCCTTGAGTAATCGCAATAACAAATTTAGATTTGATATATTACAGGATAATCCCAATACAGTTGTAGGTTCTATTATTACCTCATTAGCTGATTTAAACTTTATTCCACCTAAAGCAAAGCAACAATTAGCTGAAGAAGCTGCTTAAGAAAAAATTAAAAGTTATATAAAATCTGAAATATTAAAATATATAGAGTTATAATCTAACTCATATGGTTGAAGTTTTAAAGGTATTAAGAAATCCTCGCAGAGAAAATTTCCCTTTTGAGGTAGCTTCTGCACAAGCAGCTCTAGAACAAATTGCAAGCAGAGATAAAGTAGTCTACAAACAGATCTTAGAAGAAGCTTATGAGCGAGAAGAACTAGCACCAGAAGACAAGAGGGGTTCTCGTATTTATTTAACAATTTTACTGTTACAAATAGCACATAAAAGAGGCTTTATAGTTTTTGAATAAAATACATAAGCTAGTAATAATTGTAAAATTGTTATTATAAGATACAATTCATTATTAACAAAACCTATATTTATTAGCTACCTAGATGTTTATAAACTATTATTTTTAGATGCCAAGAGAAAGAGGAAACAAATGATCATCATAATGGAACCAGGAGCTAGTGAAACACAAATTAATAGTGTAATTAAACATATTACTGACTTAGGAATGAGAACTGTAGTAAATAGTGGGGTAGTTCAGACTGTTATTGCAGCAATTGGAGAAACATCAAAATATTCTACAGATCAATTTGAAATTCTTGAAGGTGTAAGAAAAGTAGAAAGGATTCAGGTTCCTTTTAAGCTTGTTAGCAGAGATAGTCACCACGATGACACTATCGTAACCATTGGTAAAAATATAAAAATCGGAGGAAATAATCCTCCTGTAATTATTGCAGGTCCTTGCAGTGTTGAAAGTGAAGAGATTCTACTCTCAATTGCAAAGGTTGCTAAAGAGTGTGGAGCTAAAATGCTTCGCGGTGGAGCATTTAAACCCAGAACCGGTCCAAGAGGTTTTGAAGGACTGGGGAAGATTGGACTTGAATTTTTAGCTACAGCCAGAAAAGAAACAGGATTAGCTGTAGTCACTGAAATCATGGATACAAGAGATTTAGACCTTATATGTGAATTCACTGATATGCTTCAGGTCGGAGCAAGAAATATGCAAAACTTTTCTCTGTTAAATGAGGTTGGAAGAACAAATAAACCTGTTCTCTTAAAGAGAGGACTTTCAGCTACTATTGAAGAATGGCTATTAGCTGCTGAAAGGATACTTGATAAGGGTAATTCACAGGTAGTACTCTGTGAGCGAGGAATTAGAACCTTCGATAACAAATACACTAGAAACACTGCTGATATAGCTGCAATTCCAGTAGTCAGAAAACTATCTCATCTCCCAATAATATTTGATCCAAGTCACGCTACAGGAAAGTGGGATTTAGTAGGACCTCTTGCTAAAGCATCAGTTGTAGCAGGAGCACATGGACTAATAATAGAAGTACATCCTGAGCCAGAAAAAGCACTATCTGATGGACCTCAAACTTTAAATTTTGAAAACTTTAAAAAGTTAACTAAAGAGTTGGAATTAACTTCAAATTTATTAGCATCATCAAAGATCTAAAATTGTGTCTTTTTAAAGTAAGGTTCTAATTCAGCCAATCGTTGCTTTGCTAAAGCAAAATCTATAAATAAACCGCCACTGAATCTAACATTTTCTATTGATTCACATAAATATATAACTGCAGTTATCTCAGATGGCTCCGGGTCTAAAACAAACAATTTCTGTTCTTCTTTCCTAGACATATAACCAATTTTTTCTGAGTATGAACAAAGAAGCTCAACTCTCTCCAAGAAACCACCACGTTTTAAATTTTCATATGCTCGTGGACTCAAACATAAACCTCTTGCCTGTTTAATACTAATTTCTCTTCCACTATGAGCTCCACTGCTTTCATCTACCAATACAGAGAAAGAGGAAATCTTTTGAATAATATTCTTATCCACTACATTCTTTAAAGAGTCAAGTGAATTTTGCAAAGTTTCTCTTGCTGCATTATATGCTGCTTCTTCCTTAGAATATACTGGCCTTGCTCGATGCATTGAAACCACCTGGCTATGCTCATCATATTTGTCACAATACTTTGATAATTCAAATTCAAACTCTTGCTCATCCTGAATACCCCAGGCATTTTGAAGATCATCTCTTCTCACGGAATAGTTTTTATATGCCGTTACAATACCACCGCTTAGAACTCCTTCTTTCCTCTCTCCTCTTACAAGTCTCAAGATGTTTTCAAGTAAAAAAATAAAGCTCTTAAACGTATCATATCTTTGTCGTCCAATAAGTAATGCCTTTTCTTTATTCATAGCGCTTGTTTGAGATTTTAATTGTAAATTAGCACTAGCTGCCATAGCTGCTTGAACTATTGCTTCTCTACGAACCTGTCCTAGTTCACTTCTTAACTGCCGAACCTCTTCTTCAGAAGTAAGTCTCAATTTACCAAATTGATTTTCATAATCAAAAGTCTCAACATCTGCTCTGGTGTAAGGAGTGAAATGATTCATTGGCTCTAAGAATCTACCACCTGACATACTTTCAAACAACTCAGAATATGCTTCTTCATTAACTGGGTCAATAGAAGAGTCAGGGAAATGAAATTCAATATATTCACTTTCAGTGCTTAGCCTAAATTCATTTTCAGAATTTGGGAGGATTGTGGAAATTCTTGGGGCTCTACCAACTAAAGCAATTTTATCTGCATAAAGAATGGATATATTATATTTATCAGAGAATTTTTCTTTAAGAACAGGAAGCATATATTGTAACTGTGGAGGCAATGTATTTAAGTTAGGTCCATAAATATCAATGGAAGCACCATGCAGACTAAGCACAGTAACTTGAACATCAGGATGAGTTGCAAAAGGTGGTTTTGGTGAGACATGATTTACTGTCAAATCTTGTTCTTTACCGTTTCCATCAGCACGTGAAGAATCATATATAACAGTAGTTAAACTACCTACTTGTGGCACTATTCTATTAGCCGCAGTTGACATACTAGAAATTTTATATCCTTTTACAAAATAAGATACTTAAAATAAAATAAAATGTTAAAGCATCTTCAGCAATAACTAAAGTTAATCATATATGATGCTGGGTTAAGGCTTATGTAATACTGATTTATTCGCTTATTCTTTAATCGGTGTTATTCCAGCAGCTTCAAAAAATTTTGTTCTATCTGCATCAAATTCAAGTTTTACATCGTACTTTCCAAGTGGTAAATATGAGAAGTTAAAAAAGTTTGTTAAAGCAGTCTCATCTTTAGTTTTTAAGTCTGAATAAATTATTTCAAGTGTTTCATTGCTTATAAGATTAATTGACATTGCAAATGAAACATTTGCTCTATAACCGCTCTGAATAACAGGACGTAAATCTGGTGGAAGTAAAAACCCAGACAAATTACCTTGTTTTGTAAAAGACTTATTATTAAGCAGATTTGATGCTTTTTCAATATCTATCATAAAAGGTCCTGTTTGAGATTTAAAATCTATATTTAAAAAATCTTTTGAAATAATAAGATCTGCTTTTGACTTATTATTAATAACATCAATGGGTTTACCATTATCATCTACGCTTGGAGCGATAAATTTTTCAACAAAGACATATCCCGTGTTAGCCGTTAAATTAGGTAATGTATCAGGTACATATGACGATATTATTAAATTATCTACAGAGTCTACTTGTAATTGTTGATTTAAATTATCCATTGATTCTGGCTCCGCAAGATTATCAATTACGATATTATTTTTTGCTGAAACAATAAAGCTACTTGCAGAATTTTCAGATCCAGACAAAGTAAGGTTTTCTAAAGATATGTTAAAGCTTGTATTCCCAAGAGTTAACGTAATAATAGGATCCAAGCTATCTACAGTAAAAGTGAAAGAATGATCATTTAAGATCTTGTTTATTTCAATTGGATTATTCAAAGTAAAAATGTTCTTTTTATTAATTTTCTTCGCAACAGTTATAACCTGACCAAGATTGACATTAAATTTTGATCCATAGTTTACAAAGAATAATTTTTGAGCTGATGATTTATCTATTTTAACGGGGGCATCTTCTGACTTTATATCTTCTGCATATTCAAAGATATAAGAATGAGAGAGATTTTGAAATCCATTATGTAAGAATGAAAAAACTATATTTGACATTGTACTAGGAGCGAAAACATTCGTAAAAGAGTCCTTAAAGGAAATTAGAGAATTAACACTGCTGTCTACGTGAGAACAACTTTGAATGGTTAACTTACTTGCATTTTTCTTTCTACCAACAAAACAAAGTTCACCTGCAGTCAATAAGTTTGAAACATTGACAGGAGATCTTGTAAAGCCAATCCCAGAATCAAGAATCCTGTTCTGTAAAATATTTACATTAGTAAAGTCTTCAGGTTGAATTAACTCTGTATTTTCAGGTAGAACTAAATCTAGTGAATAAGAATCAATCGGATTTCTTAAATTAATTTTAAAGCTAGTATCTCCAGCTATCATAATTCTTTCATAGAGCTTGAAGAGCTCAGAACTCGGACAAATAGTGGAAGATGGGGCAAGACTAAAAATATTAATCAGCTCATCACAGTTAGGAACAATCTCCTGGTAGATAGAATATGTTTCATCTGGACTAACTAAAGCAAACAAAGTACCATTAATAAAATCATATAATTTAACTTCTGTTCCATCATTAGAAAAGACTCTTAGTTTCGTGTTTTCATTCTTTATTTTGGGGGATGGTGTTAAATGCAATATGAGACCCGTTTTATCGAGAACAAAATTTTGACTTGTCCCTACAGAATTCGAATCAAGAATAAATTCAAATTCTTTGCTAAGTGCTCTACCAGCAATTGGAAGACCAGTAAATTCTGGTGGTAATGTTTGTTTAACTTGAGAGTAAGCTGAAATAGGAAAAAACAATATCAACGAAGATAAAACAAATCCTAAGACAAGGTTAAAGATTGGTAAAGTAAACATATAAGACATAGTACTTATATACCCATGTTACATGTAATTAAATTGCCTATAAACCAATTAATTACTAGGCTTAAACTCAGCATCAATAACATCATCATCTGGACCTGATGATGATGCCTTTTTAGCACCCACTGGTTCTTGTTCAGAAGTTGAGTTACCAACATCACTACTTTGCTGACTTGATTGTGCTGTTTTTGTAGAAAGAGTATATGCTGCTTCTTGCAGATCTTTAGTTAAAGTTTTGATTTTATTAATATCTGCTTTGTCTTTTATTGCTTGCCTTAGATCAGATAATAACTGTTCAACTTTAGCTTTTTCTGTTTGAGGAACATTTTCTTTGAGTTCAGACAATTGTCTTTCAACACTGTATACAAGGCTGTCTGCCTTATTTCGTTCTTCTACTTCTTCTTTTCGTTTTTGATCATCGGAAGAATGTGATTCCGCAGCTTTTACCATTTTATCAATTTCATCTTTAGATAAATTGGTAGATGCTGTAATAGTAATTTTTTGCTCTTTTGAAGTAGCTTGATCTTTTGCAGTAACACTTAAAATACCATTAGCATCAATATCAAATATAACTTCAATCTTTGGAATACCTCTTGGAGAGGACGATATTCCTTCAAGGTGAAATTCTCCCAACAATTTATTATCTACTGCAATTGGTCTTTCCCCTTGATAAACTTTTATATCAACTCTTGTCTGATTGTCATCAGCAGTACTAAACACTTCAGATTTTCTTGTAGGAATAGTAGTATTTCTCTCAATTAATTTAGTAAACACTCCACCTAAAGTCTCAATCCCCAAACTTAACGGTGTAACATCTAATAAAACGACATCTTTAACTTCACCAGCTAATACTCCAGCTTGAATTGCAGCTCCTACTGCAACTACCTCATCAGGATTAACTCCCTGATTTGGTTCTTTCCCTGTTAATTCTTTTACAAGTTTCACAACAGCAGGAATTCTTGTTGAGCCACCAACTAAAACAACCTCATCTATTTTTCCTGTAGTTAACTTTGAATCATCAAGTGCCCTTTTAACCGGTCCCTTTACTCTTTCAAAAAGATCATGACATAGATCTTCAAATTTAGCTCTGGAAAATTTCATTTCAAGATGCTTAGGTCCATTTTGATCCGCTGTTATAAATGGAAGACTAATGGTTGTTTCCATTAGAGTTGAAAGTTCAATTTTTGCTTTTTCACTAGCCTCTGTTAATCTTTGAAGGGCTTGTCTGTCTTTCCTTAAATCAATCCCTTCCAGTTTATTAAACTCATCTGCTACCCAATTAACAATTTTTTGATCAAAATCATCTCCACCCAATCTTGAATCACCACTAGTTGATTTAACCTCAAATACACCATCTCCAACCTCAAGAATACTTACATCGAACGTACCACCACCAAGATCAAATACAAGTATAGTTTCATCCGCTTTTTTATCCAATCCATAAGCTAGCGCTGCTGCTGTTGGTTCATTTATAATTCTCAGAACATCAAGTCCAGCAATCGTACCAGCATCTTTTGTTGCTTGTCGCTGACTATCATTAAAATAAGCAGGTACCGTTATTACTGCACTAGTTACCTTTTCTCCAATATATTTCTCAGCATCTTCTTTTAGTTTTCTTAGAGTCATTGCAGAAACTTCTTGCGGAGTAAAATCTTTTCCGTCCACTTCTACAACAACTGCGTTATCTTTTCCTTTTTTGGTCTTATATGAAACATATTTTCTTTCATGTTCAGTTTCGTCAAAAGTATGACCCATGAAGCGCTTAATACTAGATATTGTTCTTTCAGAATTTAATTCTCTCTGTCTTTTAGCAATTTGGCCTACAACACGCTCTCCTGTTTTTAAAAAACCTACAACCGAAGGAGTCGTTCTATTACCTTCTGCGTTAGGGATTACAGTTGCATTTCCACCTTCCATTACTGCAACTACAGAATTTGTCGTTCCTAAATCAATCCCAACAACTTTACCTTTTCTTTGGTTCATCTCTAACTCCTTTTATACAATCTATATTAGTTATAGAATAAAATCTGATATTTATCGCAACTATTCATGTTCTTTTAATTTTTTTTGTTTGATATTCATGACTTTTTCATATTTTTATACCATAATAGTTATTACCATTTCTTAATTATCAAGAAAAACGGTTTTTATATACTAGTTTATAGAGAAATAAGTTGTATTACAAAAGCTATTTTAACTCAATTAACCACTTAGTTTTGATCTCAATAAAGCTTACTAACTATAAGAGTAAAAGTAAATTGTTGCATAAAAAAAGACTTTTACTATATCAATAAAACCAAAACTAAAATTTATACCCAATAAATTATATATATAATAAAACAGCTTACTAAGAATCTTTTTCAACAAATAAGCAGAATGACTTATATAGTTTATGCTTGTAAAGTTAAATAAAACCTATTAGTCAGACTTCATTATCCAAGAGTTTGGTGGGTGCTAAATAAAAACGCAGGAGAAGAAAAGATGTCATATACAATAGTTAGCGATATTTGTGAAGGAAAAGCTGATTGTATACCAGTTTGTCCAGTCGACTGTATACATTGGGCAGAAGGAAAAGCAAATGCAAAAGGAACCAAATATCCATCAATTGATAATGAAACATGCATTGATTGTGGTGCTTGTCTAGCTGCCTGTCCCGTAGAAGGCGCTATTCTTGATGAGTGGAAACCTGAACTTCAAAAAGTATAAAGTTTATACAGAGTAATAAAAAAAAGACCGGCATATTATGTGTAGGTCTTTTTTTTATGGGGGATAAACCTAAGATTTATTACAAGGTAAACTTAAAAACAATACTTTATTAAATAGTTTTCATTTATGTTGTGCTAAAAAAAGAAATAATGGGGATAACTATCTAGGGTAATTCAAATGAAAGAATCACTGGAAATATTAGGAGTCAAGTCTTCTGGTTTAGAAGATATAAAGAAGATTGGATTACAAAAAAAAAATGACGAGAATATTCTGAGTGAAATTGAGCATATTACCGACCCGGAAGAAAAAGAAAAATATTTAAAACAGATTCTGGACAAAAAGCCACATGGATTTGTAAAGTTAAAACTTCTTTTAGCAGAAAGGGTTAAAGACAAAGATTTAAAGAAAGCCTTTGAGTTGATAATGTCTGCAAGTCTATCTGCACCAACTGAAATAAAATGCTATCTATTATTAGCAAAAGTTGCCAGTGAAAATAAAGCCTGGACTATAGCAAAAAATGCTTGTGAAATCATTAAATGGCTCTGTAGTGTAGAAAAGAATACTCCTCAAGAGATACTTGTTGAGACAGAAGATTTGGCAGCTCAAATTAATGAGAAAATAGCCAGCAAAGAATACGATAGCTCTCAAAACAACTTCTGGATAAGTAAAAATCCAGACAAATTTTGGATACTAGAAAAACTTTATTTCCAATCAAAAATTAAAGACTTAAAAGAACTATGCTATAAACTCTTAGAGTTGTTTCCTGAGAATACAAGAAGCTATGAAGTTGTATATAAAACATTTGTATTAATCGACGATAAAGAAGCCTTTGACAGATTCAAAGACTATATAGAAAGAAATTTGGTAAATGACCAAATCAACAGAAATTTATTTCTTGGAATGATACAGTACAATTTTTTAAATTTCTCAGAATCACTAAATTATTTAAAAGCAGCTTTAAAAAGCAACCCTTTAGATTCAAAGATTCTTTTTTATATTGCATTAAATCATCTTATGACTAATAATGTAAAAGAATTTGTAAGAACAAGTGAAATGATTCTACCTGAGTCTGAAGCAATGTTTATTGCTTTGTATTTTATATTTTCAGCAGCAACAAATACACAACTAGACAAAATTGAATTTCCCAACCACAAAAACATTGCCAGAGAAGCTTCACTTATATTTGAAAAGCTTTTAAAATGTGGTCAAGCAAATGTTGTTACAACTATCGAAGAGCAGTTCAAGAAACTTGAATATAACCTTATATTACCCTGCTGGCAATTATATTTAGCAGAGATCTATATAAAGCACAATCTTTTAGATAAAGCCAAAAAAGTTCTAGAAGGCTGCAAGGACTCTGACATACACAGAATCAATGCCTGGATATATAGGCTAGAAGGAAACAATGATTTAGCAGAATCAGAGCTCAAAGAATACAGGCAATTATGGAAACCAGAGAGTGAAACAGGTTTTTATTGTCAAATGGTTAATTTAAAACTTCCAGAGAAATCACCGGACAATGTTGAAGAAATATTTAAACATTTAAAAGATGGATACAAACAAATTAAAGAAATAATAAATCAATTAGAACTTGAATATGGCTTAAATGATTTTACTTGTATTGAAACTGGTTGTCAGGATTGTTGTAAAAGAACATTTCCACAACTAACCTATACAGAATATCTCTATATGAGACACTGGTTTGAGAAACAACCTGACGAATATAAAGAGAAAGTTACAAATGACTCTGTCAAAATAGTTAACACTTATAAAGAGGAATTTAAAAAAGAACCTCCATTTATGGCTGGTGATGTAATGTTTAATCAACATTACCCTGTGGGATTTACTTTTGACTGCCCTTACCTAGGAGACAATAAATGCAATGCTTATGATGCAAGACCTTTTGGCTGTCGTGGGTATGGTTATTCAAGTCACGATGGGATAACTTTTAAAGGGTGTAATTTTTTCTATGAACAATTTAAAGCAGCTACCAAACTTCACCACATCAGAAAAGTAGTAAGCGCTGCCTCATTTTTTGACTATGCAAGACTTACCGACGAAGAGTTAATAGGCAAAAAAGTTATGGCACCAATCCCTGTTTGGTTTGCGCAAAGTCACGAAGAGACACTGAAGAAAGTAAAAGAAGCCATAGCTAATTCAGAAACAATGGCTTTATCTCCTTAATTTCAATTCCACTAACAATTTTAACTTTTCCAATCTTGTCAACAGGAAGGATAAATCTGAATTTGCCATCTTTGTTTTTTTTATCAAGCAGCATAGATTTAATAATTTTATTTAAATTAAAAGGGCGCTCAAGCCTTGTAGGCAATCCATAATCAGAAATTAAAGAAATAATAGAAGTTACCTCTTTCTCTGAAATTAAATTTTGCCTATATGACAATTTACTTGCAAGGCACATTCCTATACTAACTGCCTCTCCATGAGTATATTTTTTATAATCAAATGCCTGTTCTATTCCATGAGCAAAAGTATGTCCCAGATTTAATATTGCCCTTAAATTGGATTCTTTTTCATCTTTACTAACTACCTGAGCTTTTACAAAAGCTGAGTAATCTATTATTTGAAAGAGGGCTTTTGTATTTAATTTCAGGATTTGATTTTTCTTCGTTTTTAAGAACTTAAAGAAACCACTCTTTGGAAATTTTGTTTTTGCAGTATGCTCAAGTAAGGCATATTTAATGACTTCACCCATGCCAACCAAGAACTCCCTCTTAGAAAGCGTGCTTAATACCCTTGGATCCATAATTACTATCTTGGGTTGATAAAAAGTACCAAGCAGATTTTTCCCTTCTTTTATATTAATCGAGGTTTTTCCACCAATTGCAGCATCTACCATCCCAAGCAATGTAGTAGGAATACAAATAAAATTAATCCCTCTATAATAAATCGAGGCAGCAAAACCCGTAAGATCACTAACCACCCCACCACCAACAGCACAGAAAGAATCACTTCGTTCAAATTTGTTTTTAATAGCAAAATTTACTATTTTCAAAAGTGAGCTCAAATCCTTTTGCTCTTCTCCAGATTTTAAGACTAAAACAAAGACTTTAAATCCAGCTTCAAATAAACTTTGTTTTACTTTTTGTATCCAAACAGAAGGAACTTTATCCTGAGTCACAATCAATATCTTCTTACCTATTTTTAACTCTTTAATATATTTACTGCATGAAGATAAGATATTTTCTTTTATAACAATGTTATAGCTTTTCTCTTTCAAATCTACTTTTATAATTTTTTCCATAACAATACGTACCTATTAGCCAATTTTACTACCTACATTTAGCAGGCTTATAACTTCATCAGCTATTTGATCTATTTCCTTGTTTTCAGTATCAACCTGAAAGTCAGCCTGAGCATACATTGACTTTCGTTCATTAAATATTTCTTCTAGTTTTTTTACAGGATCTTCTTCCTCAAGCAACAATGGTCTGATTCTTTTTCCTGATATTCTCTTATATAAAGTGGCTGGTGAAGCATACAATGCGATTATCCATCCTGACTCTTTCAGGCATTTAAAATTTTCAGGGTCCTTTATAGCACCACCACCAGTAGCAATCACAATTCCCACATATTGCGAGATTTTTTTTATGACTTCTCTCTCAAAAGATCTAAACTTAACCTCTCCCTCAAGGTTAAAAATCTCTGCTATAGTCTTGCCAGCTTTCCTCTCTATATACCTGTCAGTATCAATAAATCTTCTTCCAAGCCTTTTTGCAATTGTGCGTCCAATAGATGACTTCCCAGAACCCATTAAGCCAATCAAAACTATATTTTTTGCTTCGTCAATAATTTCCATTTTTTTGTAACTAACATTACAATTTTACATCTTTTTAAGAGTTTTTATAGATTAGTATCTCAAATTGCTTCCTTAATTTCCCTGTCATATAATTAGTTTCACCTATTTAATAATATGTTGAATCCAGAAGAAACAAGCGAAAGAAAATCAAGTAGTAAAACAAACTATTCCAAGAGTTCTGCAGATTTTAATATTAATAATGATAATTTTTTATTACTACCACAATCCCAAGAAGCTGAACAGGCTGTTATAGGTGCAATATTTGCACAGAGTGATTGTTTAAATAAAATTATTGAACTGTTACCAAAAGCAAAATGTTTTTACAGACCAGCACATCAGATTATATATGATGCAATATTGAAACTATATGACAGAAGCGAAGCAATTGATCCATTAACTATTTCTGAATATCTGCAAAATAAAGGACAGCTTGAAGAAATTGGTGGTCGATACTACTTAGGTCTATTGCTCTCACATTCTCCCTTAGCTATCAATGCTGAAAGATACGCTCAAATCGTAATGGACAAATTCCTTCTTAGGGAAATTATATATACCGGGAATCAGATAGCAAAAATTGGTTATGAAGAAACACAGGCTGAAAAAGCAATTGAAAAATCTGAACAAATGGTTTTTAACTTGGGTCAAAAAAGAGCACATCAAACTCTTACACCAATTGGCAATTTAGTTAATTCTACATGGGAAAAACTTGAACAAAGAGAACAAAATAAAGGAGAACTCCTCGGTATAGATACAGGCTTTTATGATTTGAATGCTCTTACTTCTGGTTTGCAAAGATCTGATCTGATTGTTATTGCAGCCAGACCAAGTATGGGAAAAACTGCTCTTTGCTTAAATATTGCAGAAAGCATTGGAATTGTACAAAAAAAAATAGTAGCAATATTTAGTCTGGAAATGTCAAAAGAACAGGTCATTCAAAGAATGGTATGCAGCCGTGCCGGGGTAGATGCTAATAAAATGCGATTTGGTCAACTTCAACAAGATGATTGGACAAGGTTAGGAGTAGCCTTTGGAGACTTAGGTGATGCACAAATTTATATAGATGATACAGCAGTTTTAAATGTAATGGAAATCAAAGCAAAAGCCCGAAGATTAAAAGCAGAACTTGGAGATCTTGGACTAATTATTATTGACTACCTTCAGTTAATGGAAGGACAAAGACCTGACAATAGAGTTCAGGAAATATCTGATATTTCCAGAGGATTAAAAGCACTGGCAAGAGAACTTGATGTGCCAGTAATTGCTATCAGTCAGCTCTCAAGAGCAGTAGAAGCAAGGCAAAACAAAAGACCAATGCTTTCAGATTTAAGAGAGAGTGGATCTATTGAACAAGATGCAGATATTGTAATTTTCATTTATCGTGATGAATACTATAATCCTGAAACACCAAATAAAGGCGAAACAGAAGTAATTATCGCAAAACAACGTAATGGTCCTACAGGCAGAGTCACTCTGTTATTTCAGCCAAATATTACAAAGTTCAGAAATCCAGCTAAAACTTTTGTGTAAGTCAACTTTCTTTTATTTATGCAATTTTGCTGTCTTTAGAACCATCTCAACAACTTCGTCATATTTTATTCCAGCGCATGCTGCTTGAGCCGGCAAATCACTTGTATCAGTCATCCCAGGCAATGAATTTATTTCAAGCAGATAAGGTATGTCTTTTTCATCAATAATATAATCAACCCTTCCAAACGATGAACAACAAATTTCATAAAATATTTTTTTTGAAGTCTCAGCAATCGTTGTTTCTAAATTTTTATCCAGATTTGCCGGTAAAATAAATTCAGTCATTCCTTTTGTGTATTTTGCATGATAGTCATAGAATTCATTTTTAGGTTTTAATTCTAAGATTGGTAAGACTTTCAGAGTTCCGTCTACTTCTATCAAACTTACAGTAATTTCTCTGCCTGGGATAAATTCCTCCATTAAGTAATCTAAGTGCAAGAGATTAATCTTCTTTATTTTTTCTTCAAGCTCACTTAAACTCTTAATCTTAAAGGTATTCACACTTGAGCCTTCATCACGTGGTTTTAGAAAAATAGTATTGTTTTTTATCGAAAGTTCTTCCCATACTTTCTTTATATACGAGGGATTATTATTCTTAGATGTTAACAAATACGAATTAGCAACATTGATCTTATTATTTCTGGCAATTTGTTTTGTCAGCCACTTATCCATCGACAATGCACTTCCAAGGACTGATGAACCTGTATATGGTATACGCATCCATTCAAGAACTCCCTGGATAGTTCCATCTTCTCCAAATCTTCCATGGGTTACAAGAAAGGCAATTTCTATATTTTTATTTTTTAAATCCAACAAATCTTCAATAGATTTAACATCAACTAATATTGAGTTATAACCTAATCTTTGCAATGCATTAAAGCAATTCTTGCCAGACTTGAGGGATATTTCTTTTTCCTCTGAAATTCCACCACATAATACAGCTATTTTTGTTTTTTTATTTACATCCATAGTTGTATATTCTAGCTGATAACCTAAAACTAATCACATCATTGTGGGCTATCTCAAAACTCTGTAAGGGAAGGGTACCTGAAGGCGACAGGACCCGCGCCGTAAAAACATCCTCGATTTGTTAGCACACCCGCGATAACTTCAACCTTTGATAGAATTACTAATATGAACAAGACATTTGAAGAAATAAATGGGAAGATTAAAACTGGCAAAGCTCAGGTTTTAACAGCTCAAGAAGCTAAATCTCTAATTAAAGAAAAAGGGCTTGATTACTTTGTAAACAATGTGGATGTTGTTACATGTGCAAGTTTTGAAATGCATACTAATGCTCTTGTTTATTTAAGTTTTGGGCAAACTGATCCACTTATCTATTTTTCAGAAGCTCATATTAATAATATTCCTGCATATCCATGCGGACCAACAGATCTTGCACTTTCTTGTATAGTACCATCTAAAGAAAACCCCGAATATGGTGGTGCTCATGTATTAGAAGAATTAATTAAAGGCAATGATATTCATCTAGAAGCTACTGGAAAAAGCCTTGAAGTCTTTAAAAATAAAGAGTTTGAAACTTGGTTTAATTTGAAGAATTTAACACATGGAAAATTATATTTAAATCAGGCTATTATACAAAATAATATTGTAGCCACAAACTCAGGCGATAAAGATATAAATTCCCCAATGGGAACTTTAATAGGAAAGTTAGAGAATTCAACATTTAATTCTTCCAGCTATTTAAATCCATTAATAAATGATCCTTATGCAAACATAATTGGAGCAGGGAGTAAGATATGGATAGCTGGCGCTGAAGGAGTAATAGTTGGTCATGGAAGCTATCATAATCCACTTCAAAAAAGAAATGAATCTGGCATTCCTATTGGATCTGGAATCACCTTATCAGCAGTAGCAAGCTTAGAATTTATGAATCCAAAATGGATTCGAGGTGGCTTCATCAAATCATTTGGTCCTGTATTATACGTTGGAATAGGAGTACCTATACCAATATTAGACAAAGAGTCTGCAAAATACATTTCTATAACTGATGATAAAATACACTCTACAATAGTTGACTACTCTATCCCAAGGAGAAGCAAGCCAACTTTTGGTCAATGCACTTATAGTGAATTAAGAACCAGCACTGTAATTATAAATAAAAAACCAACACTTTCTGCACCGTTATCCAGCATGGCATTAGCAGTGGAGATATGCAAAGAACTTAAAAGCACTATTCTAGAAAAGAGATTCTTTCTTTCTGAGAAAATAGGTTCGATAAACCTGAATGTAGAACCTAAAAAGCTAGATTCAAGATTAAGGGAAATGGTTTAATTATTTGCATATGAAATCAATAAAAACAATGTTAACCTTGCTCTGTCTTATAGTATTAAGCTCATTTTTACTTACAAACGGGCAAACT
>JAHFBE010000017.1 GCA_023250205.1 Candidatus Melainabacteria bacterium
TAAAATCTTTTTTCTTTAGCCGTTTTGTCTATAATCAAATTTATAGTTCTTGTAGATAAAGGTATTTTGCTTGATTTACTATGATTTGCTAAAAGGAAATCCTCAAGGTTTACAGCAGCTTTTTTATTTAGTAGAGCCAAATATCTCTCAACTATTTTAGATGTGTTTGAATCCAGAAATGTAAGGTGATCTCTTGAAATAATAATTTGATTGGATGCTAGATTAACATCTTTCATTCTCAAAGAAAGTAACTGTTTTATGGTTAGTCCACTTTTTGAGATCAGTGAAAAAATAATTTTATCCCTCAGTTCAATCTCAGTATATTCCGGGAGTGAATCTATAAGAGATAAAATATCTTCATACTTTGCTGGAATATTAAAGTCTATTTCTGGCATAGGAAGCTTAATAGACATAAATGGATCAGGTACGTTTATTCCAGATTCTATAAGATATTTTGTAAAATTTCTAAGAACAGTAACCTTTCTCCTGAATGAAGCATAGTTAAATTTCTCTTTAATGGAAGCTAAATATTCTTCCATTTCACTCTTACTTGGGAAGTCATTTTTATCAATCCTAAGAAAATACTTTAAAAATTGAATTAAATCTACTTGATATGCTCTTAATGTATGATACGGAGCTTTTTTAATATCCTTAAGCCAGAGAAGATAATTTTGTACGTATTCATCAAGTGGTATGTGTATAAGTGTCATAAAAGATTTACTGAATCAATGTCTAATATGACGTCCACTTTAGCATTTTTGTTTGTTTGATTAAAGAGCTTGTTAAATAATTGCTCTCTTGATGCTATATTTTTGCACTTAAAGAGAAGGTGGTATCTGTATTTGCCGTGCAATTTACTAAAGAAACAAGGGGCAGGACCTAATAAAGAGTGTTGAGTATTGAGTTCTGGGTGTTGGGGGGAAAATTCTATAAGTCTATCCAACATTGTTTTTGCATATTCCAGGCACAAGTTTTCATCTGTAGACTGAAAAATTATTCTTGTAAGATTGATGAATGGAGGATATTCAAAGGATTTCCTTTGTTCAATTTCAGTATTATAGAAACTTTCATAATCATGACTTTCGATATATCTAAATATTGGATTTTCTGCTTGGTATGTTTGTATGAATACTCTGCCAGGCTTATTTCCTCTTCCTGTTCTTCCTGTTACCTGAGTTAGTAGTTGAAAGGCTCTTTCATATGAAACATAATCTGGAAAGTTAAGCATTGTATCAGCAATAACTACACCTACAACGGTTACATTTGGAAGATCTAAGCCTTTGGCAACAAGCTGTGTTCCTATTAAAATATCAGCTTGCCCGGAAGAAAATTGATGCCATAAATTTAGGTATTGGTCCTTTTTGTTTAATTGATCTTTGTCAACTCTGATTGTTTTTGCTTGTGGAAAAATCTTTTTTACCTCTTCTTCAAGTTGTTGAGTTCCAAGTCCAAAATATTTAAAATGTGGACTTGTACATTCTGGGCAGTTTATCGAGGCTCTTAATTCAAAGCCACAATGATGACATAGCATTGAATCTAGATTTTTATGATAGACCAATGGAACAGAACAATTCTTACACTTTTGGATAAATCCACAAGCTCTGCAAAAAATATGACTGGAATAGCCCCGCCTGTTTAATAAAAGAATGATTTGTTCTTTTTTACTCAGAGCTTCATTAATACTGGATCTTAAAACATTTGAGATTATGTTCTTATTTGTCATTGGGAATTCGTTTTTTAGATCGACTATATGTACTCTTGGCATAGGATAATCTTCAATTCTCTTAGTTAATTTTAAAATAGTATGGTTTCCCAGACATTTAAAATAGTCGCTTATGTTTGGTGTAGCAGTACCTAAAATTACCGTACAATTTTCAAGTTCACTTCTTTTGGCAGCTATTTTTATAGTGTCATAGCGAGGTGCTGGAGAAGCTTGTTTATATGCTGCATCATGCGCTTCGTCAATTACTATTAATCCAATGTTTTTTATTGGAGACAAAATCGCAGATCTTGCACCGAGAATTATCTTGTTTGAATTTGGATTAGTTAGTATTTTTTTCCAATTCTCGATTTTTTCTTTTTTGCTTAGAGAGCTATGCCAGACAACTATATTTGATTCTCCAAATCTAGCTATTAGCCTTTGTAAGGCTTGTGGAACTAGGTAAATTTCTGGGACAAGGTAGATTGCGGACTGGTTCTTCTTTAATGTTTCTTCTATTAAGTTTAGATAAATCTCTGTCTTTCCAGAGCCTGTTACACCATGAATTAAAAATAATTTTGAAAGTAATCCTTCTTGTTTACACTTTCCTAGGGAACTTAAAATTGTATTGAAAGCGTATTCTTGCTCTTTATTTAAGATAAGACTAGAAGGGTTAGGAGAAAAAGATATATTGTTGTTCTCTGTTTTTTCGATGTCTTGCTCTTTATTTTTAATAAGATATTTTTTCTTTAAACTATTAATTGTTTTATAAAAGACCTCCTTATTTAGTCCACTCTTCTTTAGTAATAATTGATAGCTAAAGCCTTTTTTTTTGCTGTCTGCAAACCGCTCTAGAATAATAAGTTCTTCAAAAGACAAGTCTGTTAGTTTTTTTATCTCATCTTTTGTAATTATTAATTCAAGTTCATGCTTTGACTCGTTAAAAAATTCCGCAATTAATGAAGCAGAAAGAACCACTCCAATATTTGTAAAATAATATTCACTAATCCATTTTGTAAGTTCTAAATACTTTTTATCCCAGAGAGTTTCACTGCTTATTGAATAATATATTGGTTTAATTTGAAAATTCTTTTCAAATTCTGAATTAAAGTCTTTTCTACTTCCAATCTCAGTAACAAAACCTATTAATTCTTGTTTTCCAAAAGGAATATATACAGCGCTTCCTACTTTGATTTCATCTTTAATTTCTTCAGGAATTAAGTACAAGTAAGAGCTTTCAAGGTTTATCGGAAGATCAATGACTACTCTTGCATAGAGAAGACTTTCTTTAATATTTATGAATTTATTATCAAGCAAAAAGGTGTTGCTATCTGACATAGGAAATATCATAGCGTATAGGGTGTGCTAACAAATCGAGGATAAACAGTATAAATGTCATTGCGAGCCGAATGAAATGAGGCGTGGCAATCCCGATCGGGACTGCTTCGTCGCTCATGCTCCTCGCAGTGACATGTTAAAGTTATCCTCGAAGACTTTTCGCACCCTAGCGTATAGGGGTTAGCATATAGGATACAAAAGAATTGTTTATTTAAACGCTAGTAAATACTCCGAGCCTTCTAAATTTTTCTTGTCTATCTGCTTTTAGTTCTTCAGGTTGTAATTCGTTCAATTCGTTTAAATGTTTTTTAATTACGCTTAATACATTCTTGCAGGTTTCCTTATGGTTATAGTGTGCTCCACCTTCTACTTCAGGAATTATTTCGTCAATTACTCCTAATTCAAGCAAATCTGGGGCAGTAATTTTTAATGCGCTTGCTGCTTCGGCAGCTTTATCTTTAGTTCTCCAGAGTATTGCAGCACATCCTTCTGCAGAAATTACAGAATAGACAGAGTTTTCAAGCATTATGACTCTATTTGCAACACCTAAGGCTAATGCTCCTCCGGAACCACCTTCTCCTGTAATTATTGCAACTACTGGGACAGTAAGCCCAGATAACTCTCTAAGATTCATTGCAATTGCTTGACTTTGATTATGTGCCTCCGCTTCAAGTCCTGGGTAGGCACCTGGTGTATCTATAAAAGTAACAATTGGAAAATTAAATTTTTCCGCATGTTGAAAAAGTCTTAGTGCTTTTCTGTAGCCCTCTGGAGATGGCATACCAAAATTTGTTTTTTGATTTTCTTTTAGGTTTCGGCCTTTTTGTGTACCAATTGCCATTACTGTTTGACCATCAATTTCAATTAGTCCTCCAACAATAGCTGCATCGTCTTTGCCTGTTCTATCACCATGTAACTCAAACCAGGTAGGACTAATTCCTTGAATAAAATCAAGAGTATATGGTCTTTGAGGATGTCTGGCAATTTTTACTCTTTCTATAGGGGTAAGGTTTTTATAGATTTGTCCTTTAACTTTTTCATATTGACTTTTTAAATCAGTAATTGTTTTTTTTTCACTATTTTGTAATGATTTCTCTTCAAGTTCATTAATTTGCTTTGATAAAGCTATTAGTGGCTTTTCAAAATCTAAGGGTAATACTTCTTGTTTCGTCTTCATTATTAAAATTCCTCTTTAAACTCTTGCAAACAATGGCATTCTAGAAAATGATCTGATTTCATTCTTTGGCTTTACATTTTGAGAATGAAGTCTTATCAAATCTGAAATGGATTGTTTTAAGCTCTCTCTTGCCATAACAAGATCGATCTGTCCATTTTCCAGCAGATACTCAGCAGTTTGAAAATCTTTAGGCAATTTTTGTCTTATAGTTTCTTCTATAACTCTGCGACCAGCAAATCCTATTCTTGCTTTTGGCTCAGCCATTATAATGTCACCTAACATTGAGAAACTTGCTGTTACTCCACCAAAGGTTGGTTCTGTAAGAAGAGAAACGTATAAGAGCTTTTCTTCATGAAGTTTCTTTAGAGCGCTAGAAGTTTTTGCCATTTGCATTAAGCTTAAAATTCCTTCATGCATTCTTGCTCCACCTGAACTGGATACAAGAATTACCGGCAATCTTTTTTCAATTGCTCTTTCAATAAGTCTTACAATCTTTTCTCCAACAACTGAACCCATGCTTCCGCCAATGTACTGAAATTCCATTGCACCTATAGCAATAGGTTGATTGTTTATTGTTCCAATTCCAGTAACAATAGCTTCTTTAGAACCTGATGTTTTCTCAGCATCTTTTAAACGATCTTGGTAAGGTTTTAAATCTTTAAAATTTAGAGGATCCGTAGGTAATATATTTTCATCTATTTCAAGAAAGCTTCCGTAGTCTGTTAAAAGATCGATTCTTTCTTGAGCTGATAGCCTATGGTGGTAACCACAATGCTTGCATACTGAGTGATTCTTTTTTAACTCACTTGTATATAGGAGTTCATTACAACCTAAGCACTTCGTCCATAAAATACATAATTGATCATCGCATATTGATGGCTCGGGTTTCAGATCATGTCCATTTCCATTAGCAATTAATTGACCTTGTAATTTTGCGGCCTTTTTAATTTGTCGGTTTTTGAAAAAATCTTTTAATCCCATTTTTCTCCTAACTTTACTTATTTATGTTACATTCGTAATATTCTAGTCCTTGAGTAGTCTTATTAAAATTGTTCAATCTATACTTTGTTACGATTCGATCTGTATATAAGGGATTATACAATTCAAAAATTAAGTAAACTAGTGCAAAAAATGAAAAAAAAATTAATTTAAAAATGGAGATTGATGTCAGTGTCAGATGTTAAAAAATATATAGAGAGAAAAGAAATAAAAGTTGTATTTATTGCAGATGACGTTAAGAACCTTACAGAATTTGGGATTTTTCACAATACAACATTTTCCTTAATGATCGCAGCACAGGAGTTAGGTTTAAGGGTCTTTCTTACAGAGACAAATAATTTAAAAATTATTAACAATGAAATTGTTTCAAGATTTGATGAAGTTGTTGTTAAAAGAGAAGTTAGTAATCATTTAAAAATCATATCCAGCTCTGAACTGTCTCTAGATTCTTTTGAAATTATTTTTGCTAGAAAAGATCCTCCCGTTGATAGCAACTTTCTTTCTTATCTTCAAATACTTTCTATTCTCCCCCCCCATGTTTTAGTAATAAATAATCCTTGTGGAATTTTAAGAGCCAATGAAAAGCTTTATGTATTTAATGTTCCAAGCTTTATTCCTATTACATTGGTTTCATCTAACAAGAAAGAAATAATTGACTTCTTGCAAGAACATAAGGAAGTCGTAATAAAACCCTTATTTCATAAGGGGGGGGAGGGAGTTCTTTATCTGAAAGCAGATGATGATTTCTCATCTACCATTGATGAGTCATTAAGTAATTATCAAAGAATAATTGTTCAAAAATATTTGCCAGATGTTATGAGAGGAGATAAGAGAATTATTCTTTTTAATGGTGAGCCTGTAGGAGGAATAATAAGAATTCCAAAGCCAGGAGAGTTTAGAGCTCATATTAGCAGAGGAGCGAGTTTCAAGCAGTTAACTCTCTCAAAGAGAGATCTTGAAATATGCACAGCTTTAAAGCCCTTCCTCTTAAGAGATGGAATTTATTTTGCAGCAATTGATATTATTGGTGATTATTTAATAGAAGTTAATGTTACATGTCCTGCAAATCTATACGAGACAGAACAATCTATAGGCAAACCATTAACAAAAATGTTAGTTGAATGGGCTGTTAAGTTATCAACGAGTTGTGAGGAGTTAGCCGTTAATAATGCCAAGTCCTGATAATCAGCGTGAAGGGTTATGCCTTTAATGGGTATATGTTTTCATAGAAGTTAAGGACTTTATAATACGATGATAGAAACAATAACAGCAGACTTACAAGTGGCACAAATTATAATAGTAAGAATTTTAATTTCTTTACTTCTTGGTGTACTTATTGGGATTGAAAGGGGAATAAGTCATAAAGCAGTTGGACTTAGAACTACATCTCTTGTGTGTATTGGTTCTACTGCATTTACTTTAATTTCAATTTATGGCTTTCAGGGAGTTGATACAGCACGTGTAGCTGCGCAAATAGTAACTGGTATAGGTTTTCTTGGTGCTGGTGCAATACTTCATAAAGGTTACACAACAAAAGGACTTACTACGGCTGCTGCACTTTGGGTATCTGCTGCTGTCGGAATGGCGTGTGGAACTGGAATGTTTGTCCTTGCTTTTATAGTAACTTTAATGGCGTTGAGTTTACTTTGGGTATTAAAGCCATTCAAGGCTCACCTTGATAAGATTGTTGATAATGATAATGGGGATAAAAAAGAAGAGTAAAAAGAGCCCCCGAATAAATCAGAGGCTCTTTTTTGCGCCAGGCGCGAATTGAACGCGCGACCAATCGGTTAAAAGCCGAGTGCTCTACCCCTGAGCTACTGGCGCATTTTGGAGAACCAGAGAACTAGAGTATCAGAGAATCAAAATTTGTTCAATGCATTTTGTTTGTAGATGTAATTTATTTAAACTTGGGGTTTTCTTTGTTGAGAATATGCTTTACGTTTTCGCTTTACTCGCTTGTTTTAGTAAGTATTTCATGGTTACATTTAGGACTCCGAAAATTGGCAAAGCAAAAAGTACTCCAATTAATCCTGCTGTTTTTATACCAGCTAAAACTGCTAATAAAACTAAAACAGGATGCATGCCAATTGCGTCACCCATTATTCTTGGAGTAATAAAGTTGTCCTTAATTAATCTAGTAAATCCTTCATATATAACAAGTGGAATCCAAATTTTAGTAGGAGCTGTAAAAGCTATAACTAATAGTGCAGGAATAAGTCCAACCCACCCACCAACGACAGGGATAATGCACCATAAAAAGTGCCATAGTGCAAGAAGTAAGGCGTAAGGGACTTCCATTATCATATAGGTGGTAAACATTACTGTTGCATTTATTGCAGCTAGTTTAATCATTCCACCATAGAATCCTCTAAGGCATTTATCTAATTCATCTGTAAGGTTAGAAATATGATGTTGATAATTGTGGGGAATAATTTTTGTAATATCTTTAACTATTTTATGCCCATCTAAAAGGAAATAATATGAAGTAACAGAAGTGACTAAGGCATAGAAAATAAAATGAACGGTATTTATTGCAGCGCCAAGAATGTTTCCTATTGGATCAAGTGCAAGGTTACTAAATTTCCCTAAAAGTCCTATCTTTGCAGAAGGAAGAATGACTGGTATTCCATTTTGGTTTAAGTATACTTCTACTTTATGTATCAAATTATCTATTGAAGCCATTATGGAAGGAATCTCTTTGGTAAATTCTCCAAATTCTTTTCCAACTTTTGGTACAACAAATATTAAAATCGCTGCAATAAAGCTAAAGATAAATAAATAAACAAGCATTACTGCAATAAAGCGAAATCTTACAACCTTAGTTAAAAAATCAACGGGGCCGATAAATAAGTAAGATATTAGAATTGAAATTCCCAAGATTATAAAAATATCTGCATAGTGTTTTGCAAATCTAAATGCAATGAAAAGTAAAAGAATGACTCCAGCTATTACTAAAAGTTGTTTTGCTCTTCTATCCCAAAATTCAGTCATAATGATGTACCTGACGTAGTTATTCACTTTTTGTGGCAGTAAGTTCTTTCTTCATGGTAGAAACTTCTCCAGTAACTCTATTTGTAAGAGTACCAATAGGTTCAATTTCAACTGCTATTTTATAATTTTTCTTTATTGTTCCAACACCATTTGGGGTTCCAGTTAATATAATATCTCCGGGATATAGTGTCATTACTCTCGAAACAAAACTTACTAGCCGTGGGATGCTAAATATCATTGAGCTTGCTCTTGCTCCTTGCATAGGTTTATCGTTTACATAGGTAGTTATTGCAAGATTTTGATATTTCGGAAATTCTTCTACAGGTAAAATCCAGGGACCAACTGGGCAGAATGTTCTAAAGCTCTTTGCTCTTACCCATTGTCCATCTTTTTTTTGTAATTCTCTAGCTGTAACATCATTTGCACAGGTATATCCAAGTACACAGTCCATTGCATCTTCTTCACTCACATTCTCCGTCTCTTTTTTTATTACAACACAGATTTCACCTTCATATTCGACTTGTCCTATATCATTTGGCAAGATAATTTTTTCATCTGGACCAACAATTGAATTTGGAGCTTTTAAAAACATAATTGGTTCAGTTGGAACTTCTGAATGCATTTCTTTTACATGAGCCTTGTAGTTCTTCCCGATTCCAATTATTTTTGATGGATTTATGCAAAGCAAAGGATGGAGTTGATTGAAATTATAAGGTGCTCCGGTTTTATTAGGATAAAAAATCGATTCAATAGGATGTACAAGATTCTCTTCTGAATCATATAATCCAAAGAACTTTATTTTTTTTCGTGGATGAAAAAACTTTCCTAAATAGTTCATTCCCCGTGTCTCCAGTTCTTCTTGGCTTTTTATTAGGTTCCTTCTTTCCAGGAATTTATATACTGAACTTGTTCAGAAGTAAGCTTATCAACCTGGATTCCTAGAGTTTTCAACTTTAATGCTGCTATTTCGTTATCAACTTCTGCAGGTAAAGTTTGAAGCACGGATTTTAATCTCCCCTTGTTTTTAACCAGATGTTCAACTGCTAGTGCTTGATTTGCAAAGCTCATGTCCATTACTAGAGCCGGATGACCTTCTGCTGCACCCAAATTTACCAATCGGCCTTCAGCAAGAACAAATATTTTTTTACTTAAGAGTTGAAATTCTTCAAGAAATGGTCTGATAATTCTTCTGCCTTTTGCCATTTTTGCTAGTTCCTGAAGGTTTATCTCAAGATCAAAGTGTCCTGAATTACAGACAATTGCACCATCCTTCATGTCTTCAAAATGTTTTTTATCTATTACAGATTTGTTTCCGGTAACAGTTACAAAGATCTCTCCAATTTTGCAAGCTTCTGACATAGTTAGGACCTGAAATCCATCCATAGTTGCTTCAATCGCTTTTATAGGATTTATTTCAGTAACTATTACTCTTGCACCTAATCCACTAGCTCTTTTTGCAACACCTTTTCCACACCAACCATATCCTGCAACTACTAGAACTTTTCCTGCAATTAAAACATTGGTTGCTCTAATAATGCCATCCATTGTGGATTGTCCAGTTCCATATCTATTGTCAAACATGTGCTTTGTTTGTGAATCATTTACTGCTATTGCTGGAAAACTTAATATTCCATCTTTTTCCATTGCACGAAGCCTGACAAGTCCTGTAGTTGTTTCCTCTGTAGATCCAATGACATTCTTTATAAGTTCCTTTCTTTCGGTGAACAAGGTAGCGACTACGTCAGAACCATCATCAATGATTATGTTAGGTTCATGATTTAAAGCAATGTCAACATGCTTTCTGTAAGTCTCTGTACTTTCTCCCTTAATTGCATAAACAGAAATCCCATGGTTCTTTACCAAACTTGCGGCAACATCATCCTGTGTACTTAATGGATTACTTGCAATTAACACACAGTTTGCACCACCGGCTTTTAAAGTCAGTGCTAATACTGCTGTTTCAGTAGTTACATGGCAACATGCTGCAATTTTTATGTTATTAAGAGTTTTTTCTTTACTAAATCTTTCCTGGATACTGCTTAATACAGGCATTTGACTTTTAGCCCAGTTAATTCTTTCTTCACCAAGTGAAGCGAGGCTAATATCCTTTATTTCATATTTTGAAGCTGTCATTTGAGTCATTTTATCTCCTTTGCAATCAACCTCATTATTTTAACAAATATTGAGGTTTAAGCTATAAGTCGTAAGCTTTTATGAGTAATTTATTCTTTGGCTTACAGCTTATAGCTAATATAATTTAAGTATGACAAAGCTTTTAGATGAAATAAATACTAACTTGAAAAAACAGCTTAAAGATATACCAAAACTATCCGGCATTTACATGATGTTAGATAAAAAGGGTGAGGTAGTATACATTGGCAAAGCATTAAATCTTAAAAGCAGAGTTAGATCATATTTTAATGTAGCTTCTTGGAAAGACAGACCAAAGTTGAGTTTTATGATGCCGAAGGTCTGTGAGATAAAAACAGTTATAACCAGATCTGAACAAGAAGCGCTGATTCTTGAAGCCAATCTTGTAAATAAATATCAACCCCGATATAACGTAACTCTAAAAGATGATAAGAAATTTCCATGGTTAATGATTACGCATGATGAAAACTATCCAAGAGTTGTACCAATTCGAGATGTTGCCGGGTTTAAATTAAAATATCCAAAAACCAAAAATAAATTTTTTGGACCATATAGTGATACTGCGGCAATGTGGGAGACTTATAAGATTATTAAAGAGGGATTCCAGTTAAGACTAAGAAGAAAACCATTATTTAAAGATAGACCATGTATGAATTATCATCTTGGACTTTGTTCAGGACCTTGTCAAAAACTGATCTCTGATAATAACTATCAAGGCATAGTAAAGCAGGTGGAAAATTTCTTACTGGGTAAATATGATGTAGTTTTAAAAGATTTAAAAAATCAAATGAAAACAGCAAGTCGCAACCTTGAATATGAAAAGGCTGCAAAGTTTAGAGATACGGTAAAAAAGATTGAGAAGGTCCTAGAAAAGCAGATTATAGTTAGCGATGATTCTAAGTTATCACAGGATATATTTGCATGTAGCTTTCAAAATTTGAATATGGTCTTAGAAGTAATGCTTGTGCGTGAAGGGAAAATTATTGCAGTTGAATCTAGGGTGATTAATTTGCCGAAAGACTCAGAACTAGAATATGCTTTTAATGAAGCTGTTAAACAGTACTATGCCAGGGTTGATGATAAAAACATTCCAACGGAAATCATTGTTCAGTATGGACTTAGAGATGAAATGTATATAGAAGGCTGGCTATCTGCAAGAGCAGAGATGCGATTAATCGTGCCTCAACAAAACAAAAAGACGAGAGAGCAGAGAATAATAATTACCTGTCCTCAAAGAGGTAAAAAACTTGAATTGGTTAGAATGGCTGAGAAGAATGCAAAGTTTTCTTTGCAAAGAATTTTATTAACTCATGTTCCTGATGTTGAAAATTCGCAGAGGGCTTATCTGTCTGAATTACAAGATGAGTTGAAATTAAGGAATTACCCGAATCATATTGAATGTTTTGATATATCTCATTTGGGGGGAACTGGTACGGTAGGAAGTATGGTTTGTTTTATTGATGGAAAGCCTGATAAAAATGAATACAGAAAATTTAAATTAAAAACAGTATTAAATAAAATTGATGATTTTGCTTCAATGAAAGAAATTGTTACACGACGATATTCCCGCAGTGACACGATCGATCGCGTTACTGCGATGCCAGATTTGATTATCATTGATGGAGGTAAAGGTCAACTTAGTTCTGCAAAGAAAGCTTTAGAGGATTTGGAGATTGATTTAGAAAAACTTGATCTGGTGAGTCTTGCAAAGAAAATTGAAGAAGTATTTAAGCCAGGAGTACAAGAATCTTTTAAACTTGACAGGAAATCTAAAGCATTGCATTTGCTTCAAAGGGTAAGAGATGAAGCTCATCGCTTTGCCATTACATTTCAAAGGGAAAGAAGAAAAAATGAGATTTTCGAAACTGGCTTAGAAAATATTCCTGGGTTGACTCCGGCAAAAATTAAAAGACTGATGAATTATTTCGGGTCTCTTAAAAATATTCAGGAAAGTGATCTAAGGACGTTTACAGATGTTCTTGGAGAGAAGAAAGGGTATACTAAAAAACTTTTTGAAAAAATCAGAAAGCTATAATTTGCAAAATAAATCATACTCATCACAGTCAACAACAGTCACTTTTATCAATTCTCCTGGTATTGGTGTTTCTTCATCTTTATTTAAATCAATATAAAGCTGTCCGTCGATTTCGGGAGCGTCACGGAATGAGCGACCTACAGCTCGTTTCTCTTGCTTATCAAGGTGCTCTATATGCTCAACTAGCATAGAGAGTTTTTTCCCGATAAACTCTTTATTTCTTTCAAGCGAAATCTTTTGTTGAAGTTCCATTATCTTATCTCTGCGTTTATGCTTTACTTCTTCGGAAACCTGATTCTCAAAATCAAAAGCAGGTGTCCCTTCTTCTTTTGAATAGGTGAAAACACCAACACGATCAAATCTAGACTCTTTTACAAAGTTATAAAGTTCATTAAAATCTTCTTCTGTTTCACCGGGAAAACCTACGATTAAAGTTGTTCTTATTGTTCCGCTTGGAAGTTTCTTCTTTATCAGCTCAACAGTATCTCTGACCGTTGATGGTCTTCGCATTAACTTTAGAACTTTTGCGCTAGCATGTTGAAGTGGAATATCAATGTAATTAACTATGCTTGATTTACTCGCGATTACATCAAGCATCTCTTCATCCATTTCTGTAGGATAGGCATACATGAGTCTTATCCATTGAGCCCCTGATTTATCCGCAACTTCTCTAAGCAAATCTGCCAGGGCTCTTCTTTTATAAAGATCTGTACCATAAGATGTACTATCCTGAGAAACTAAAATAATTTCTTTTACTCCGCTTGAAACTAATCTTTTTGCTTCTGTGACAATGTCTTCAATAGTACGTGATTTCATGTCCCCACGAAGATATGGAATGATACAAAAAGCACATCGGTGATCACAGCCCTCAGCTATTTTCAAATAGGCACTTGGACCGATTTGTGTATTTATTCGTGGTGTAGATGAATTTGCTACAGCCATTGGAACCTCATCTACTTTTACTATCCGGGATTCTTTGCTGGAATTTAAATTTGAAGTAACTTTTTTTACTACCTCTAAAATATCTGCAATATTCCCTGTACCAACTACTGCTTGAGTTTGTGTAAATTCATCAAATAGCTTTTCTTTATATCGTTGAGCCATACAACCGGTAACAATTAGTTTTTGCCCCTGGTTTGATAACTCCGCTAAAACTTCTTTGCTCTCATTTGTACTTCCTTCAATAAAAGTGCAGGTGTTTATAAGTGATATATCTGCTTTTGTGTGATCTGCTGTAATTTGGTAACCTGCTCCGTGTAGGATTCCTACTATATTCTCAGTATCTACAAGATTTTTAGGACAACCTAAGGTAGATATACCAATAGTTGGAAGAATCTTGCTTTTAGCTTTCTTGCTTGTTTGCATGAGGATTATAATTGTATCAAATCATGGTTTCTAATATTAAACAATTAATCACAAATATCGCATTTGAACTTGGTTTTGATGCTGTAGGTATTACTTTGGCAAATGACTTGAAAGTTTCAAATGAACACTTTTTAACCTGGCGTGAAGGTGGTTATGCTGCTGATATGAATTACTTACTTAGAGAGGATCCTATAAATGCTAAACCAAAACAAATGGTTCCGGAAGCAAGATCTGTAATAAGTTTGCTTGTGAATTATTATACTGAGCCGCCAGAAAATCCAGGATCAAATTTTGGCAGAGTTGCTGCTTATGCTGTAGGTTTGGATTATCATAAAGTTTTAAAGAAAAAAATAAAACAATTTCAGGGGAAAATTAAAAAGGAAGTTAGTGGTGATTTTGTATCAAGAGGTTTTTCTGATTCTGTTCCTCTGCTTGAAAAGTCATTTGCAAGAAATTCGGGTTTAGGTTTTTTCGGGAAACATACACTTATTATTAATAAACCTTTTGGTTCTTATTTTTTCATAGCTGAGTTGATTTCAAATTTAGAAATTGAGCCTTCAGAAGAGCAATCCGGTACTTGTGGAAAATGTACAAGATGTATCGATGTTTGCCCGACAGGGGCTCTGGATGTTGGGGCTTACCATGGTAAGCCCCTTCTAGATGCACGTCTTTGTATCTCATATTTAACGATTGAAAATAAGGGAATTATTCCTGTTGAACTTAGAGAAAAAATGGGTGAGTGGGTTTTTGGTTGTGATCTTTGTCAGGAAGTCTGTCCTTATAATAGAAAAATTAAAGAAACTGCATGGAAGGAATTTAAACCATCATCAGGTGTTGGGCACTGGTTAAGCTTGAAAGATATATTAAGTGTTAAATCTGATGAAGAATTTCACTATAAGTTTTATCATACTCCACTTGTCAGGCCAAAGAGACAAGGGTTGTTAAGGAATGCTGCTATTGTAGCTGGGAACAGGGTATCAGAAGAAGTATTGCCTGAGCTAGTTTGGCTAGCGAATAATGAATCAAATCTAATTATCCGGGAGAGTGTTTTGTGGGCATTATCAAAATATGATGATAAAAGGGCAAAAAATATTTGTGATCGATTCCTACCTGTAGATGCGTAGCATGCTACGCATCTACTTCAAATGTTTTAGCAATTCTTTGTGGATAAATCCATTTGTCGCAATAATCTGATTGTCGAAGATATTATATTTTTGTCCTTTAAAATCTGTAATCTTTCCACCAGCTTCTTCTAGTATTAAAACTCCTGCAGCTACATCCCATGGAGATAGCTTTAACTCCCAGTATCCATCAGCTTTACCTGAAGCAATAAAACATAAATCAAGTGCTGCTGCACCATCTCTTCTTACGCCTCTTGTGGCAAGAGTTAAATTGCAGAAGTTCTTAAGATTATTTAGTCTTGATGTCTTTTTATCATAAGGAAAACCTGTAATTAAAAGGCTTTCTCTGAGAGTCTTTGTCTTTGAAACCGAAATTTTCCTTCCATTTAATTTGGCTCCTTTATTTCTTTTTGCAGTATATAGATCTCCTGCTATTGGATCTTTTATAAGACCAAATTGAACAATGCCATTTTCTGCATAAGCAATGGATGTGCAGAAGAATGGATAACTATGTGCAAAGTTAGTTGTTCCATCAATGGGATCTATAAACCACTGATGTTTTGGATTTCTTTTCCTTAAGCCAGATTCCTCTGCAATGATTGAGTGCTCTGGATATCTGGAAATAATTTCTTTTATTATTAATGCTTCAGCTTCTTTATCAACATTAGTAACTAGATTAGAATCTCCTGTTTTGTATGAAATCTTTCTGATTTTTTTGTGATTTTGCAGTATTAGTTTTGAGGCTTTTTCAATAACTTCTTCTGCAAGGTTGTAAATATTTTTCACATTTTTAATTCTATAGTTTTCTTAACTTAATTGCTAAAATTTCTTAACCTTATTAAGATAATACGAATTTCTGGAAAGAGTTAGTATTAATCCTAAAAAAATATGAGGAAAACATCAGAAATCCTTTTAACTTAGATTAAGTAATGAGCAATTATAAAATATTTATGTATTTTTTAATACAATAGTCAATACTGAGATAGATTATAATGCGTAATGGTAATAGAAAGTTAAATACGAGGAGAGATATGGACACATTAACTCAATCACAACAAAGCCGAAAGAAAACTGGTCCAAAGCCACTCTATGGAGAAGCAAAAAAGATGGTTTCATTCCGTCTTTCACCAAGAGCTTTGGAAATAATTAGACTTGTTGCTACACAAAAAGGTGTTAGCCAAGCTGAAGTTATTGAACAATGGGCACGTTTGATTGGTAGTAATTCAGACAGTTTCTTTACACAGAAAACTGAAGTTTCAAATGAATTAGTACCTTCATTGAACTAGTCTAATAGGCTGAATAAATTTAAAAAGCTCTGCACTAAAATGCAGAGCTTTTTATTTTTGTAATCATTTTTGCTTATAGTTCTGTTAGCTTGCTTTACTTACCGGATAAATTATTTTGTTTGGTATAACAGGCTTTACTTCATTCTCTTTTTGTGGCTGTTGTGTTGATTCGGTTTTGAACTGTGATAAATATCTTCTCAAAGCTTCTCTTATAAGTGAGCTTCTTGTTCTGTGTTCGAGTTCTGCAATTTTATCTATTTCTTGTAAAAAATCATCCTGAAAATTCACTAATACTTTTGCCATAATTTAATTCCCCTTCTTTCAATTAATTTTAGCAGCTAATTTCTTTATGTAAACAGTGAAGAACAATTATAAAAAGTTAACATAAAAAATTATCAAACAACTCTTTAAATATCAAAATGTAATTTATTTAAATTGTTTTGAATACAAAAATACCTGTATGATTTAATCCTCTCTTTTATAAATTATTCTTAGTCCGTCATACTTGATTTTAATTAAAATTTATTCAATAAATTTTGCAGCTGAACTAATAATTTCTTTTATATCGTTATATTTAGGCTTCCAATTTAAATCTTCCTTTATTTTTCTAGGATCAGCGATTAGGGTTGAAGGATCTCCCGGGCGTCTATCTGCAATATGAAGGGAAATTGTAGTTTGAAAAATTTCTTGAACAGAATTTACAATTTCTAGAACAGAGTAACCATGTCCATACCCTATGTTATAGGCATCCTGGTGGTTCTTTTTATTTATTAAGGCTTCTATTGCACTAATATGAGCATAAACTAAATCAATAACATGAATATAGTCTCTAATCGTAGTTCCATCTTTGGTAGGATAATCGGTTCCATAAATACTTAACTTAAAATTTTTGTTTTTAGCAGCTTTTATCACCAGTGGTATTAGGTGTGTCTCAGGGTTGTGTCTTTCACCACGGGTTTTAGATGCTCCAGCAACATTAAAGTATCTTAATGCAATAAAGTCTAAATTGGCTGATTTTTTATACCATTCCAGGGCTTTTTCAAAGAGTAATTTTGATTCACCGTACGGATTGATTGGTTTTGTTAAAGTTGTTTCTTTTATTGGAATTTTTTCAGGTTTTGGCATGCCATATATGGCACATGTTGATGAGAAAACTATCTTGTTAACATTGCAAAGAAGCATTACATCCAAAAGATTTTGTCCTTGACAAAAATTTGTATTGAAGTACTTAAAAGGGTTTGTCATTGATTCTGAAACTAATGCTGCTCCTGCAAAGTGCAAAACAACATCAATTTTATTTTGAGAAAAAACATCTTTTAATCTGCTAATATCTCCAATGGAGGCATTATAAAAAGGGACAGAATTAAACAGAGCTTCTTTGTATCCTGTAGAGAGATCATCTAGTGCTATAACGTTATAACCTTCCTGTAATAATACTTCAGTAGCTATTGAACCTATGTATCCTGCAGCACCGGTTACTAAAATTGTGTGTGACAAGGTCTTGACCTTACTTTAAACTTTTCTTATTGGTTAGATTAAGTTTGTTACCGAGTAAAATTCTTTGGAGTTCTGCTGTAGCTGCTCTAAGTCTTCTTGACACTTGCATTTGTGAGATTCCCAGCCTCCTTGCAACTTCGGTTTGACTTAAATCCTGATAAAAAGTCATTGTAATTACTTCTCTAAGGTTATCTTTTAATTGTTTTATTGCAGCTTGGAGCATAATGTTATCTTCTTCAGAGCTGAATTTGATTTGATGTGAACCGTCTTCAAGAGTGTCGATTAATAATTGTTCACTGGAACCATCAGTAGTTAGAGTTTGATCTAATGAGATTAGGGTTCTTCTTCTATCTACTTCAAAGGCTTCAAAAATCTTATCAGGGTGGAGTTGTAATACTTCAGCAACTTCAGCATCAGTTGGTTCTCTTCCCAGTTCGTGAATTAAATCTTGCACCAATCTTGAAATTCTAAAACTCAATTCTTGTAATTCTCGAGGAGCTCTAATCATTGAAGTTTTATCTCTTAAATAATGTCTGATTTCGCCGGTTATTAGGTGAGTTGCATAGGTATGGAATTTTGCTCCTGCACCAGGATCAAATTGTTCTATTGCTTTCACTAAGCCTATACTACCAACCTGAATTAAATCATCTACAGGGTCAGTACTTCTTCTTGCTAGACCATAAGCAATTCGCTTTACAAGAGAAATAGTGTTTTGAACAATCTTATCTCTTATTGTTTTGTCTTTAGTTTTACTATACTCAGAAAGTAATTTATGAATATCCTTACTGTCGACATCGCCATTATTTTGTGGATTTGTGTTTATTGAACGAGGAGGCATAAGTTAACCTTTATTTGTTTTAATTATGAAATTTCAATGTCATTTATTAAAATGTTACCACAATAATATTTCAGACAAAAGATTGATAAAATCTGGTAAATAATGAGTGTATTAGAAATTAAAAATCTGACAATATCATTTGAAGGCAAAAAAGCAGTAGATAATTTGTCTTTAGAGATAAATGTTGGTGAAATTGTTGGATTGGTTGGTGAGTCAGGTTGTGGAAAGTCGCTTACAGCGTTTTCCATATTAGGAATTACACCACCTGATAGTGCTTTAAGTGGAAAAATTCTTTACAATGAAAATGATTTATTGAAAATAGACGCTGAATCAAAAAGAAAAATTAGAGGTAATAAAATATCATTAATACCTCAGGATCCTATGTCAGCTCTAAATCCTGTTTTTACAGTTGGGGAACAAATATCAGAAGTTTTAAAGGTTCATAAAAACATTTCCCACTCAGAAGCTATTGAAATATCAAAAAATACTCTTGCCAGTGTTAATATCTCAAATCCGGAACAAAGACTAAATGATTATCCGTATCAATTTTCTGGAGGGATGAGGCAAAGGGTTTTAATTGCAATGGCTTTAGTAAATGAACCTGATGTATTAATAGCGGATGAGCCTACAACAGCACTTGATGTAACGGTTCAGCTTCAAATTCTTGAAATTATGAAAGAGCTAAGAAAAAAAGGTAAGGCAGTTTTATTGATTACGCATGATCTTGGCGTTGTTTCTGAGGTTTGTGATCGCGTATATGTAATGTATCTGGGGAAGATAGTAGAATCTGCTTCTACAAAGGAAATACTTTCTAATCCTAAGCATCCCTATACAATAGGACTATTAAATTCTTTACCTGACGAGAAGAAAAAACTTCTTTCACCAATTAAAGGACAGCCACCCAGTATAGATTCAATACCATCAGGTTGTGCATTTCATCCACGCTGTGACCTTGTTATGGATAAATGCAAAAGCTCAATACCTGAACTATACAATGTAAAACAAGTTACAGAACATAGGAGTAAGTGCTTTTTAGAAGTTTGATTTAGTGATGTTCTTCTGCATGCTCACTATGAGCCATTGCTGTACCAATATAAACTGTAGTTAAGAGAGCGAATACAAGAGCTTGAATTAAACCTACAAAAAGCTCAAAAGCAAGTGCAAACATTGGTAGTACTACTGCAACAAGTCCTAATATAGATGCTACAAGTACTTCTCCAGCGATGGTATTTGCAAAAAGCCGTAGGGATAAAGTTAATGGTCTTACAAACATATCCAGCCATTCTACAAAACCAAGTGGTTTGAAATAATTTAAGACATAACCCCAGCCGCCATTTTTTATTCCTGCTGCAATATATGTAAGTAGTGAAATTAAAGCCATACCAGCCGTAACATTTATATCTGCTGCCGGAGAAGAGCCTTCCCAGTGTTCGCCATTGTCCAATAATGGCCAAGAACCAAAGGCTTCACCAACCTTCCATGGCATAAGGCCTATCCAATAAGCAAAAATAGTAAAAATAAAAATTCCACCAATCAAAGGAATAAAATTCTTCCCCTTATTACCGGGTATTTGTGAAGAAGTAAGGCCATTTATTAATCCCCAGATTGTCTCAAGCATTGTTTGTTTTAACCCATAGCCATCGATTTTAAGATTTCTGGTAAAAATAAAAGAGAAGAATAATATTGCTGCCATTACAATCCATGAATAAACTAATGTATCCATGTGGACTTTTTGTCCTAATATTTGACCTGTAATATGAACTCCCAATGACATTTTCTAACTCTCCTTTTTGATTCCTGATTTCTCAATTCTGGCTTGTGATTGTGCATATTGCCACATTGTAAAAATGTAAATGAAAAGACCAATTGCAAAACCAGTAAATAATGCTAACAGATTAGGATGCAACTTGTGAACGAGTATTGCACACAATGAACCAAATAAAATAATTCTTACAGGAAATCCAAATAAAGACACCAGATGATTATGACTAAATATTCTGATTGTTTGTATATAAGAGAATAAAATTATTCCGCTGATTAAAAAGCCATTTAAAACGGTATATTCGTTATACAGAAAACAAATTAAACTAACGGCTCCTAAGATAAGGATTTGCAAAAAGGATATCTTGTTTAGTGTGTAATTAATATCATTATTTGTTTTTGTCTTCATTGTTCGGAGTTTGTTTATAGATTTCGTTTGATTTTATGATTAGTCTTGCAAGTCCAAAAATAATTGCAATTATTCCAAGTGAGATAGAAAGAATCGGGGTTAAATGAAATATTTTATCAAGGTAATTGCCAAATGTAGCTGCTAATGCAGTGAGAACAAAAACTCCAAAAATTAAGTCGTATAAGAGTCCCACGGGAATATTATAATAGCTTAAAATGGTAAATAGAAATGTTTAAAAAATATATTTGTTTGATAATAATTAGTTTCATTACTTCTTCAGGTTTCTTTACCTTTGCTCAGGATGATTATGAACAAAATCCAGGTGTAGTAAAGCTTGTTAATGAAGGAGTTCGTTTACATAAAAGCAAAGATTTTATCGGTGCTTTAAAAGCATTTGAAGAAGCTATTTCTTTAGAACCCGAGAATACTATAGTTAGGCAAAATATTAGTATTGCTCACAATAATTACGGGAAATACCTAGTTGAAAGAACTGATTATGAAAAAGCTCTTAGAGAGTTTAGACTTGCAATTTATTTTGATCCAACAAATAAAACAGCTGATGGAAATCTTGATGCTTTATTAAACGAAAGAGGTGTAAAGGCGACTGATCCACAAGCCAGAGCTCAGTTAGGGGATAAACTTAGAGCGGATGCAAATTTTGAGCTTGCATTGATTGAATACCAAAAAGCTCTCTCACTTTCTAAAATCCCAGATCAAAATACATTAATAAGCCTTGGTGATATTTACTACATTCTATATTTAAGAGATGGTCAACAAGCTAAAGAAATCAATAAGGCGATAGATTACTATAAGAAAGCTCTGGAAATCAAAGAGACTGCAAAAGCTCAAATTAAGCTTGGTGATGGATTGTTGGCATTGAAGGATGTTGTTTCAGCAATTGATCACTACAAAAAAGCTATTCAACTCGAACCAAATTCACAAGATGCTTTAACTGCAAATGTTCGTGGGTGGAATGAGGCTGTAAGGCTTGCTCCATTAGTTCCAGAAAATCATATTGGACTTGGAATAGCACTGCAGTCTAAGAAAGATTTTCCAAATGCAGAAGAAGAATATAATCAGGCATTAAAACTTGATCCAGGAAATAATCTTGCTGAACAAGGTATACGCTCTCTTCAGCAAGATAAACTAAAATCGCAATCATCTAAATTTGTAGAGGCTGCTCTGAAACTTCAATCTGAAGGCAAATATAGTGAAGCTATAAGTCAGTATGTAAAAGCACTAGAAATAAATCCTGGAGATACAAAGATTCACTATAATATTGGGACAGCATTTCAGGCTACAGATGATTTTGAGCACGCTGAAAAGGCCTATAAAAAGGCTTTGGAATTAGATCCTGCTAATGCAAAAGCAAGATCAGCATTAGATCTTTTAGCTAAACAAGCTAATGATAAGAAAGTGAAAGAGCTTATAAGTAGAGCTGTTGAATTACAGAATTCAAATAATTTTCAAGAAGCCATAACTACTTATCTTGCCGCAATTTCTATAAATTCAAACGATCATTCTCTTTATTATAATCTTGGTACAGCATATCAGGCTGCTGGTGATTTAAATAATGCTCAAGTTCAATATCAAAAAGCTCTTGATCTAGATAAAGCTAACCAAACTTACTTGAACACAATGAAAAATCTTAATTCTAGTAAGGCGGAACCTCTTATTCAAAGTGCAATTAATAAACAATCTTTAAATGATTTGCAAGGGGCAATTGCAGACTATTTAATGGCTATTGAATTGGTTCCGGATGATGCACAGACTCGCTTTAACTTGGGAACTGCATATCAAGCGAATAAGCAGGTGGATGAAGCTATTCAGTCTTATCAAAGAGCTGTTCAGCTTGATGAAAAAGGACAATCAGATGCTTTGTTCTTTTTAGCAACATTATTTGAAGAAAAAAAGAATAATAAGTCAGCGATTGAAAGTTATCAAAAGTATACTCAGATAGCTCCAACCGGTCAATATGTTAAAGATGCAAAAGAACGAATGAATTACTTAAAAACATTGAAACAATAATCAAGTTATAATAAGCAACATGACTTATTTAGTAAGCAATCCAAAATATAAAAGAAGAAAATCTAGAAAACTATTTATTGGTTCTGTACCTATAGGAGGTGATGCACCTATCGTCATTCAGTCTATGACTACTACTGATACGAGAGATGTTATTGCTACTTTAGAACAAATAAAAGCTCTTGCAGATAATGGATGTGATATTGTGCGGGTAGCTGTTCCTGATAAAGAAGCTGCTAGCAAACTTGCAGAAATAAAATCAAAATCACCTGTTCCATTAATTGCAGATATTCATTTTGACTGGAGATTGGCGCTTGAGGTAATTAAACAAGGGGTAGATGCTCTCAGATTAAATCCTGGAAATATTGGAGAGCATGAGCGTGTAAAAGAAGTAGTCAAGGCTGCAAAGGAAAGATTGATTCCTATAAGGATTGGTGTTAATGCTGGCTCACTGGATGCAAAATGGGGAGTTGTTTATGGAGCAGATCGTGTACATGAGGCAATGGTAGCTAGTGCTCTTGAGCATATAAAGATTTTGGAAGATTTAAATTTCGAGTTAATAAAAATATCTTTAAAAGCATCTGATGTTCCTGTAATGCTAGAAGCATATAGGTTAATGGCTGAAAAAGTTGATTACCCTCTTCATCTTGGTGTGACAGAAGCTGGAACACCTAAAGGAGGAACAATAAAATCTTGCATTGGAATTGGTTCACTTCTATCGGAAGGAATAGGGGATACTATTAGAGTCTCTTTAACCGGAGATCCTGTTGTTGAAGTAGATGTAGCAAAGGGGATATTAAAATCGCTTGGATTAAAAATTGAAGGATTAAATTTAGTTAGTTGTCCAAGCTGTGGACGAATGGAATTAAATGGTTTTGAAAATATGGCGAAGACGATTGAAGAGAAATTAAAAAATTTAAAGAAGCCAATCACAGTTGCTGTTATGGGATGTGTAGTAAATGGACCCGGTGAATCTAAAGCAGCTGATATAGGTATTGCAGGAGGGAATGGGAAGGGTGTTATTTATAAAAAAGGTGAGGTTTTTAAGGTATTACCTGAAGATGAATTACTAGATACCCTGCTAAAAGAAATTGATAATATGGTAAATGAAAAATCTGATGTAGTGGTGCGATTAATCGCGCCCAAAGTATGATTCATACATATTGACCGTCTAGAATAAATTAGGTTATTATAAAAGCCCACTATGCAAGAAAAAATACATCCTGAATATCATAAAGTTGTGGCAACATGTATCTGTGGCAATGAAATTGAAATTGGCTCAACAAAACCAGATATTAGAGTAGAAATTTGTAGTGCATGCCATCCTTTTTATACTGGTACACAAAAAATCCTTGACACAGAAGGTCGCGTAGATAGATTCCAAAAACGCTACAACAAGAACAAATAAAATTCCTGTTCTTATGAAACAAAAATCTACTATAGAAATATACACTTGGGATCATTGTCCTTACTGCCAAAAAGTAATTCAGTTGCTTGATAGAAAAGGGGTTAAATATTCCAGATTTAAGATTGATGGCGATGAAGCAGCTCGAGAAAAAATGTCTTTAAGAGCTAATGGAAGAAAATCAGTTCCTCAAGTCTTTATTGATGGAAAACATATTGGTGGTTGTGATGATACTCATGCATTAGAGGAACGTGGTGATTTAGATAAGTTGATTTTTGAGTGATAGCTTAAATGAAAAAGTCCTTTGGGCAGAATTTTTTAATCGATCAAATTTTCTTACAAAAGATTATTGAAGCAATTGATGTAAATAGTGAAGATACAGTTATTGAGATTGGTTCAGGTTCTGGGCTCTTGACAGCCTTATTGGCTGAAAAAGTAAAAAAAGTGTTTGCTATTGAGCCTGAAAGAGATGCTTTGAAAAAACTGAGTGTAAATTTGTCTAAGAAAAAGGTTTCAAATGTTGAGGTGATAGGTGGTAGTTTCTTGAAAACAGATTTATGTAAGCTTTCAGATAAGCAATTTAAAATAATTGGAAATATTCCGTATAATCTTACTTCTAAAATATTGCTTAAAATATTTGGAGAATATGATCTTCCAGAAAAACATTTGAAGCAAATAAAAAGTATTTATCTTATGTTGCAGCGTGAAGTTGCTGAGAGGCTTATAGCTAAACCGCATACAAAAGCATATAGCCCGTTATCATTGTTGATTCAGTATTTCTCAGAGCCTAAGATTCTATTTAATGTACCACCTAAGGCTTTCTTACCTATTCCAAAAGTTGAGTCAACATTTGTTTGTCTTAAACCTAAACCAAGCTTGCACAATATACAGAATCCTGTTTTATTGAGGAAAATTATTAAAACAGCTTTTCAGCAAAGAAGGAAAAAAATAATAAATTCTTTACAAGGATTATTTGCTGATAAAAAAGAACTTGGAATTAAATTAAATGAGTTGAATCTAAATCAAAATTTAAGAGCAGAGGATTTGAGTTTTGATCAGTATCTTTTGTTGGTCAACTCCATGGGGGAATGAATTAAGCAAGTGTATCAAAGTTGTTTCCATTACCGGTAATTTGTTTTGATCTTTGAGCCAATCTAAAGACATGTGTTGCACGTTCTGCTGGAATGCTAATTGATTCCAGTTGAGCCATGAATCCTTTGGCCATTTCTTGACTTCTCTTATGTGGGTTGCTTATTAGTTCTCTGCATACTGTCATTTGGGAGTCAATTGCTGACTGAATTCTACCCATTACTTGATTTAATCCATCTTCATTCATTAAGATGTCTCTTACTGAAGGATTATTGCTGCATAACTGTAAAATATCATTTGTGCTTACTTTACCATTCTTTTTCTTTGCAATATCAAGGATAGCAAGAGCAGCATTTGCATATCTTCTATCGCTTTCATTTCTTATTTGTCCTACGAGAAGTTGTGCTACTTGTCCTATTGCAGCTGCTCTTGTGTCAAGGGTGTTAGTGGCAATGGCTTGTTGTAGTCTTTGTGGGACTTCAACATCAGGGGATGATTGTAAAACTCTTAATGCTTGTAAAGTCAATTGGATTAGAGGTTGAAATCCTTGATTGAGTTGTGTGCTTAAATTTCCTGCAACTCTAGCAGCTAACTGTGTATTTTGTGCTGTTGTCGGTGCTGGTCTTCTTGTACTACTTCCTGAATCTGTTGGTTCATCTGATTCTCGATCTTCTACAACGCGTTCTTCTCTTCGCTCTTCTCTTCTTACATTGCTAACAAACATGCTCGCAGCAAGAAAATCAGTTGGCCTAGGTGCATTTGGTTGTATATTAAACAAAAACATAATAAGTTAAAAAATAAAGGGTTTCTCCCTCCTATAGAGAATAAGTTTATGGAATATGGTTAAACCCAGGTAATGAGCTTTCAGGTTTAACCCTAAACTGTCATAAAAAATTCAAGTTAATCAAAAGTTTGAAGATTGAGTTAACTTCAGGTTAAGTAAATTAGAAATAATTGCCTTAAAAACCGGTTTATTTCTATAAAAGCTGGGATAAATAATAATGAGTCCATAAATTAAATCAGATATAACTTATGGATAAATAGCTGAAAATATTATTTGATTGTGAATTTATTTGCAATCAAGGCAAAAGGATATGGCAGAACAAGATTCCGGTGATAAGCAGTTTGATGCTACACCGCACAAATTAAGAGAAGCACATAAAAAAGGACAGGTTTTTAAGAGTAAGGATATTACTCAGCTTGTTACTTTTATGGTTGGTTTTTTTATGATTTATTATTTGTCAGGATTTATCTGGCAAAGGTTTGCAGAATTATTTAATTCACTCTGGACTCAAATACCTCACAAATCGCTTGCTGCAATAGGAGCAGGATATATCTCGTATCATACTTTGTATTGCTTTATAGTAATTATTTTACCTTTACTTCTAGCACTTATAGCAACCACATTGATAATAGAGTTTACTCAAGTTGGTCCGATTTTTACAACTGAAACAATGAAGTTTGATTTGGCGAAGCTTAATCCATTTGAAGGGATTAAAAAAGTAATTTTCAATATGAGATCACTATTTGAGCTTGTCAAATCAGTCTTTAAAGTCAGTGTTCTTGGATATATAGCATTTTTGAGTTTCAAAAAGTTTATGCCCGAGATTCTTGGATTAATTGAAGCAAGCAATAGATTTGGTGCTGTAGCAGTTTTAGGACAAGTGTTTTACGAATTTACCGTAAGAAGTGTAATCTTTCTTTTAGTCATTGCAATCTTAGATTACTTATTTCAAAGATGGAAATTTATGAATGATCAGAAAATGAGTTTTAAGGAGCTTAAAGATGAGTTTAAGCAGACTGAAGGTGATCCATTAATTAAGTCCATGAGACGTCAGAGACAACAGCAGGTTGCTTATGGACAAATGATGTCTCAGGTTAAGGAGGCAGATTTTGTGGTCAAAAATCCTGAGCACATTGCAATGGCACTAAAATATGATCCTCAAATGAATATGGCTCCAAAGATATTAGCAAAAGGATCAGAACTTATTGCTCAGCAGATACTTGAAATAGCTGAAGAGTTTGGGATTCCTGTTATTGAAAATATTCCACTAGCAAGAGCTTTGTTTAGACTTGTAAGGGTTAATCAGGATATACCACCTGAGTTATATCGTGCTGTTGCAGAAGTTTTGCTCTTTATATATCAATTACGAGGAAAAGAAGTATTTCGATAGGGTTAACCATTTCTTATCTTTTATAAGCTACAAATTTCAATATGCAGTTTGGATTTATAATTTATAAGGATTTATTTACTTGATTAAATACTTCTGAGAGATAGGAGATAAAGATTTAGGGAAATCCCTTCATAAGTAAGGGCATATAAGAATCATTAAGAATTAAAAATAAGTTATGGAATTTATGCCAATTTAAGGAATATAAGAAATAAGCTCTAAATTTTATTATGGAAGCAAGTAAATCAAAAGAAAACAAGCATAAAGAAGAAAATCAAGAGTTTTCGGATTTAGCAAAAGAAAAACCTCCACTATCAGTGAAGGAATTGTTTATTGGCCCAGATACAGGTACAGATGAAGAAACCTTAAAAAGGTTTTTGCCTATTGTAGAGATGGTTGTTAAAAAAGAATATAAGACTATTCCATCTTATTTAGCTGAGTATAGTGAATTAATTAATATTGGACTTCTTACTGTCAATAAGCTATTAAAAGATGTTGTAAGAAATAATAAAACCTATAATTCAAGTTATATTGCTCAAGCAGTTAAATGGGCTATTAAAGATGAACTAAGAGTGAAGTACAACTGGTATGGTGTAAAACAAGCTAAATCTAAAGAGTCTAATGAAGAAATTTCAAACGAATATAATGATGGATATACTAATCAATCTGAAGAAAATGAAGAGCATTCTCCAAGTATAGAGATTCAAGAAACCGAAAAAGTATTCGAAACAATTTTATATCTCGATGATTTTCAGAGAGAAGCAGTTACTAAAGATCAAATGAGTTCAGATGAGCTTGCAAGATTAGAGCTTATGGAGTTAAAAGCAGCATTAAAAAGATCAATAGAAAAATTACCGCCAAAACATAAGCAAGTTATTGAGCTTAGATTTTATGAAGGTAAAAAGGGAAATGATATTGCTGCGTGGCTTGGAGTAACACCATCACGCGTGTCTCATATGATACAGGATGCAATAGAAAAAATTAGACAGTCTCTAACTGCTGAGGGCTTTGGTTAACTTTATGAGTTTTGATAAAAACATGTCAATGAATCATTTACCCCAATCTGCAATTGGGAAAAAGCCGGGTGATTTGTTGAATAAAGCTAATATCAAAAATGATAAACAAAATCAACCATTAACTAATCTACAAAATCAAAATCCTCAACAAACAAAAATAACTCCGGGTCAGAGTCTAATAAACACAAACTCAAATATATCGATAAGCCAACCAGTGCTAACTAACCCCGCAATTAATCAAACTGTGTTAAATGCAACAAATGTCCCTCAAAAAACATTAAATGCAGAAATAAAAACTTCTTCTAACAGTAATCAGGTTCAATCTACTCCTGTTCAGGGAGAGTTTCAGGGGGCTAAAGATCTTCCTGCTTATGCAGGAATTGCAAATATGTCATTAAAGTCATGGGTTGCACAAAACAGCAATCAGAGAAATCCTGATATCTCTAAAACACCTTTGGCAGAATTGTTTGAAGCTATTAAAGGATTTGATAAATCAAATTATGAAGAAGAAGATGACGAGGATCCCTTGCAAAAACTAAAGGATGCCAGGGAAGGAAAGAGAAAAGCATTGGTGCTATTGTCAAAAATATTTGGTGCTGAAGAGCATTCAGGCATTGAACAGACTGAACTTGCAGTAAATATTTCAAATTTTAAAAAGTTAGGTAAAAAATTTAAAAATCAAAACTCTTTAACAGATGAAAAGCCCTTTGAATTTAAAACATCTCCACCAACTCCAGCTGAAGCTGAAAAGCCGTTACTAGCATCTAATGTAAAAATACAACACTTACATGAATTATTTGCACTGCCAAAAGAGTTTCCTGAATGTTTAAGATTATTTGCTGCTGAGAATATTGAAATAAATCCACAATATTTTAAAAGCTTCATATTGCAAAGACTGAAAATTATGGAAGAGCATGCTTTCGTCAAAGAAAAATCCTTGAATAAAGCAATACAGAAATTTGTTCTGCTTTTGAATCAGAATGAAAATCAATTATTGTGTTCTTTGCTTTTGCTCTATTATCCGCTACCTTTGCCGGTTTTAAAAGATAATGTTGATTTTCTTAAAGAGTGGAAAATTAATAAAAATAAAAAAGAGAAAAGTGAAGCTGTTATTGCTAGTTGTGAGATTTATTATGTCTCGATTTTAAGAGGGCGTTTTTTAATAAAAATAGAACTTTTTGATAATGGAGACTTAACAGTGGACATACAAACTGCAAAAGAAAATAATGGTATTGCTAGAGATATAGAACTTGCCATTGAAGAAGGGATGTTTTTACTGGAAAAGTCACCTAATCTATCAGAGCTAAATGTTTTATTAACCGGAGAAATTTATAAAGCAACCGATGTTGACGAAGAGCTATCAATAGTATCAACTGGTAAGCTAAGGCTAGAAATTATCATAGCTGCATATTCAGCATTATCAATATTGAATAAATTAAATATTGCCCCAGATCCTTCTGGATTAATTGAAATGTTAGATTAGATTACAGGTTTTAATCTATTGTCTTCTGGGGAAGTCTTTCTTTTATATTCTTGCCATTCATCAAAATTATTGAAGGCTTCTTTTGCAACGGTGTCACTAACTTTTGCATATCTTAAGGTTGTTCTAATATCATTATGACCAGCTAATCTTTGTAGAACAAAAGAATCAATATGTCCTGCACGCTCGGTGCAGAAAGTATGTCTTAGTTGGTGAATTGTTACCTGAGTGCCGTCAGAATTTAATATATTTCTAGCAGCATCCATAAACAATTGTCTTGCTCTGGCGTAAGAGAGTCTTTGTCCATGTGTGGTAACAAAAAGGGCCCCACTCGTTGGATTTCCACGCTCTTCAAGATATTGGAGCATTAATTTTTCGGTTTGCTTTGCTAAATATGCTTGTCTTGGTTGATTTCCTTTGCCATGTTGAATATGGATAGTTCCGTCATGGATATCTTGGATATTTAGATCAAGTGCTTCACTTATTCTGATTCCACTAGTATAGAGAAGTGTAAAAAGTAATTTTTCTCTTGTTGTTTGAGCATTCTTAAGTAGTTTTTCTACCTGTTCTTTTTTTAAGGATCTAATTATTGTGCCAGGCATTACTTCCCCAATGTCTTTATTGGGTCTTCTTCTTGGTAAGTTTTCCATTGGATTTTCTTCGACAAATTTTTCTTGTAAACACCATTCGAAAAATCTATGCAATGAGGCATAATGCCTGTTTTGTGTAGCCAATGAAACTCTTTGACCATACTTTGAAGTTAAGTTATCAAGGTAACTTTTTAGTTGATCTCTTGTAATTGAGTTTATTGCTACATTGCTAATAGTTCTTTCAAATTTGTGTAAATCGATTGTGTATGCTCTTAGCGTGTCTCCATCTAAATTTAAATTTGCTATGTATCTTGTTATGGACTCAAAAAGCTCAGTTTGCATAAATTATCTATCCTTATGATTGTTAAAAACATTTAATGTAGACGCAAAATAAGCCTAATTAAGTTCCTTAAGGTTTATATGTTTAACTGTTATCTTAAATCTTCCGTGGAAGTAATCAAACTTATATGATTGAATCTATGCTTTGTTTATAGGCCTCAATTGTCTTTTTAATGTCAGATTCCTTAAGTGCTGTAGATATAAAGTTTGCTTCAAACTGACTTGGTGCAAGGTAAATTCCATTAGATAGCATTGCTTTAAAGAATTGACTGAATAATTTAGTGTTCGCTTTTTTTGCTGACTTTGAATCATAAACTCTAGTTTCACAAAAGAATATTGTGAACATTGATCCAGCTCTATTAATTTGAAGCTTTATCCCCTTTTCCTGATTGACTTTTTGAATACCTTCACAAAGCTGTACACACGTCTCTTCTAAATTCTTATATGTTTTTTCATTTAAAAGCTTCAATGTAGAAATTCCACAAGCAACTGATAAAGGATTTCCGGATAAAGTACCTGCTTGATATACAGGACCAACAGGAGCAAGTAAGTCTAAAATTTCTTTCTTACCACCTATAGCACCAATTGGCATGCCACCACCGATAATTTTTCCTAAAACAGTAAGATCTGGTGTTATTGAATAAATGGATTGAGCTCCACCAGGAGACAATCTAAAACCGGTTATTACTTCATCAAAAATTAAAACGCAATGATGTTTTTTCGTTATGTCTCTTACGCATTTTAAAAAACTTTCTTCCGGTAAGATTACTCCACAATTACCAATTACAGGTTCAATTATGATCCCTGCAATTTCTTTTGGAAATTTACTTAAGGTTGTTTCTAAAACAGCAATATTATTGTATGGAAGTGTAATCGTTTCATATGCGGTATTTTTTGTGACACCAGCACATGCAGGTAAACCAAGGGTTATTGCACCAGAAGCACACATTGATAAAACAGAATCAGAATGCCCATGGTAGCAGCCTTCAAATTTAATTATTTTATTTCTTTTTGTGTGTGCTCTTGCAAGTCTAATAGCAGTCATTACTGCCTCGGTCCCTGAATTTACAAAACGGATTTTTTCTATTGAAGGAATCTTTCCAATAATTATTTGAGCAAGCTCAATTTCATTTTCGTGTGAAGCTCCAAAGCTAATACCTTTAGTTAATGCTTTTTCAATGGAGCTAACAACGTCTTCGTGAATATGTCCATGTATTAATGCGCCCCATGAGTTTACATAATCAATATATTGATTATTATCAACGTCCCAAATATGTGCTCCTTTTGCTTTTGAAATAAACAACGGCTCAAGGTCTACCGCTTTAAATGATCTTACTGGAGAATTTACTCCTCCAGGAATTATTTCAGAAGCTTTCTTGTAAAGCTCTTGGGATTTTTTTGTGCTTGTTAGTAATTCTTCCATAGTTTTATTGAATTGTAACTGTGTACATCCTTACTGGGTTTGCCGGTTTATCGCTACCTGGATAAGATGGCTTAGAGTCTTTTACTATAGTTTTTACTGTTTCAAGTGTGTCATCAGTAACTTGTCCAAAAACAGCATAGCCATACTGGTCAACTCCTCCAGGATCTAATGAAGGCAGTGGTTGTAATGCTATAAAAAACTGACAACTTGCACTGTTTGGATCTGCAGTTCTTGCCATTCCAACACGACCAGCTCTATCAAATTTTAAATCAGGGCTTGTTTCAAGTTTAATAAATCGGGGCTTGTCACTATCTTGATCTACATAATTCCCGGTCCCATCTCCAAGAGGATCTCCTCCTTGAATAACAAAGTTGGGAACTACTCTATGAAATACGGTTGAGTTATAAAATCCTTTTTTTACAAGATCAATAAAATTGTTTGTAGTAATAGGAGCTTCTTTTGTGAAAAGTTTTATTTTTATTGGACCTTTTTCAGTTTCAATTAATATAGTATTGCTAGTAATCTTTCCCTTATCCTGCGTAATAGATTCGTTCTTAATGGTTTCTGTTTTTGTTTCTTCTTTTTTAATTGGTGCTTGTCCTTGTTTTTTTTCTTTTTGAACTGTTTCTACCGTGGTCTCTTTAGCATTATATTCCCCAAATATTGAAGTGAAGCAGGCAGATAAAATAAGCATTATTAGAAAAAATTGTTTTAAATAGTTAAAACCATTCATTTGCATATTTATGTTATTTCAACTAGTTTGCCTTCTTCAGGTATTGATTCTTTTTGTAGGCTATTTTCAGTCTCTTCGCTAAGTCTTTCTTTCTCTTTAAGTTTGGTTGCTTTTCCTACCCTCTTTCTTAAGTAGTAAAGCTTTGCTCTTCTTGCTTTACCTGAACGTAGGATTGTAACTTTTTCAACTTTAGGGGAATGGAAAAGGAAAACTCTTTCAACTCCAACTCCCTGAAAAACTTTTCTAACAGTAAATGTCTTATTAATTCCGGTACTCTTAATCTTAATTACTACACCTTCGTAATTTTGACTTCTTTCTTTAGCTCCTTCTTTAATTCTTACAGTAACTTTAACAGTATCTCCGACTCTAACTGAAGGGAGCTCTTTCTTTAACTTCGTTGATAAAAATTCTACAATTTTTGAATTCATGTTTAACACTCTGATATCTAAAAAACGGTCCTTAATTGTAGCATACGTCAATTTGTTACATCATTAGGGAATAGACCCATTTATTTTAAACTTATAACATCAAATCAATTTGTCTTGCTGTTTAATTAAAGTTTTAGAATCTTTGAAATTATCTTTGTAAAAACACCAATAATTGAATAGAGAAATAGCCTATAAAACAGCTTCAGAAAGGAATCAATTTTTTGAAAATCGGTATTTGTAGACATTGATTTTTCTTCAGATTTTAAAGATGAGAAAAATGTATGGCTAGCATTGTTTTCTATAAAAGATTTGATTGGGAGTAAAATTTTTAAGTATTGCAAAATTCTAATAACCTCAAAGACCTAATTGTTATTGATAATAGCATAAGAATTTAAAGTGATTCGCACTATTACATGAATGTAATGTAAATAACGAAGTCTATAAATCTAAATGATTTATTCAGGTATTTTTCTTAATTGTTTCTTGATTAAATGATTCTTAATTTGTAGTTTATTTTTATGTGGGATAAGGATTCTAACCTCTTAAAACTTCTAGACTTTGATAAACATATCATTCGTGCATATAAAAACTATAGCTTGATTGGTGTTGATGAAGTAGGCAGAGGTGCTTTAGCTGGTCCTGTTATTGCATGTGCTTTTTCATGGAGAATTAAGTTAGGTAAGGTAAGCACTCATAAAAAATTACTGAAGTTAAATGATTCCAAGCAGCTAAATGCAAAAGAAAGAACAGAGCTTTGTCTGCATATAAAAAAATATGGAAATTATTCTCTTGGTCATGCTTCTGTGCAAGAAATTGAGAAGTTGAATATTTTAAATGCAACTTTTCTTGCGATGAAAAGAGCTTACGAAAAATTGCTTCTAGTTCTTAGCGAATCAGTTGATTCCAAGCCTTACGTGTTAATTGATGGAAATAAATTTAACCCATATATAAATTCTCTACAGCTCCCTGTTATTGAGGGAGATGCAAAATCATCAGTGATTGCTGCTTCTTCTATTGTTGCAAAAGTTTATCGTGATGAGCTTATGAGTAAGGTTTCAAAATTAAAAAACTTTGAGTCATTTGGTTGGAATAAAAATGTTGGCTATGGAACCGCTTATCATAGAAATGCCATAAAGAAAAATGGGTTGACCCCGCTTCATAGAAAACTGTTTGTCAGGAAAGTCCTTGCAGCGAAAGAGTGCTAAGAGCTTTTAGCAAGGCTCCGCCTTTTCTGAGAGTCTCCTGGTATTCATTCTCAGGATCAGAATCAGCGACAATTCCACCACCTACCTGAATCTCAACATTGTCTTTATAAACAACAAAAGTTCTTATAGTCATGCAAGTGTTTATAGAATCGTTTAAGCCAAAAAAACCTGTACACCCACCATAAGGTCCTCTTTGATCCTTTTCAAATTCTTTAATAATTTCAAGAGCACGAACTTTAGGTGCACCACTTAATGTACCTGCAGGGAAAGATGCGCATAGAAGATCTATTGATGTTTTATCTTTTTTTAATATCCCTTCGACAAGACTTACCATGTGTAAAACATGTGAGTACTTCTCTATAACCATTAACTCAGGTACGTTTATAGAGCCATTTTCACAAACTCTTCCTAAATCATTTCTTGCAAGATCTACAAGCATTAAATGTTCTGCTCTTTCTTTTGGATCATTTGATAGCTTTAACGTATTGCTTGTATCTTCGGTGTCGTCCCCCCCTCTGGGATAGGTTCCTGCAATTGGTCTTAATGAAGCAATTCTTTTTCCTTTTCTTAGTTCGCATTTAACCATTACTTCAGGAGATGAACCTGCTATTTCAAAGTCAGGATATTTTATATAAAAGAGGTATGGTGATGGATTGATACTTCTTAGAGCTCTGTATAAAATTAATCCATCATACTCACCTTTTACAGTAAGTTTTTGTGATGGGACCATCTGAAAAATATCTCCTTTTTTAATGTACTGCTTTGCTTTGTCTACCATTGCCATATAATCTTCTTTTTTGAAGTTACTTAAAAATGTGACTTGTGTTTTGTTGTTGAAATTTAGCGATAGTGGTTGAATGGATTTTGGTTGATTGAATTCTTTTTGAAGTTCAGACAATTTTTTCTTTGCTTCAGTTGTTCTTTTTTCAATATCATTTTTACCTCTTGTTAAAACAAGAGAAATTAAATTTACTTTATGTAAAACATGATCAAAAATTACAAGTTTTCCAGGTAACATCAGGCATACATCCGGGCACTTGTTTGATGCTGAAAAATTTGTTCTGGGTTCTATCCATCTTATATTTTCGTAACCAAAGTAACCTATGAAACCAATAAAATCATTATTGCTTGTTAGTCTTAAATTCTTGAGAACATTTTTTAGTGCAATAAACGGGTTGTCTTCAAGTTCTATAGCTTCATTTGTACTTTTATCTTCAAGAATAGTTTTATTGCCTTTATTTGTAAAAACAAGTATTGGCTCAGTTCCTATTAAAGAATATCTTCCGATTTTTTCATTTCCTTCTACAGATTCAAGTAGGAATGAATAGGGCTTTTTGTCGCAAAGCTTATAAAATGTACTTACTGGAGTCTCAAGATCGGCAAGCAACTCAAAATTTTCTGATAAAACAAACAATTCATTATTAGTCATAGAGATATATTGTACAATTTATCTGGAAATGGAAATCAAAAATTTTAAACTAAACAGACTTATTGTTCTATTTATTGGTACTGGATTACTGGTACTTGCCTTTGAAATTTATTTAATGCATTATGCGCAATTGTCTTCAAAAAAAATAATGTGGACCCCGATAATATTTGGAATAATAGGTGGTCCTGTAGTTGTTTTAATTTCAATACTTTTTAATAAGGCAAGCCATTATCTATTCTTATTATTAATGGTTGTGTCTTCTTTCGTCGGATTATTAGGATTATATCTTCATAATAAATGGAGATTCCCATCCATTATTAATGCATTATTTTTTAACAGGTCTTTTGATTTTGAAATATTAACTACTTATACGCCTTTACTCGCGCCCTCAGCTTTTATAGCTATTGGAGGATTGGGGATCCTTGTTGCTTTGTTTGAGCCTTGGGATTAGTACAAATTGTTTTTAAATGGAGGAGAATAATATGTCAAATAGTCAAAAAGTTGCAATATTAATAGATCAATTGTTTCAGGATTCTGAAGTGACTGAACCAAAGGAGGCTTTAGAAAAAGCAGGTTTTGTTGTAGATATAATTGGACCAAATACAACAGAAGAATATATAGGAAAAAAAGGAGCAAAAATAAAAGCTAATAAGACTATAGATTCTGTTTCTGCTAATGATTATGTTGGTTTGGTCATTCCTGGTGGATGGGCTCCTGACAAGATGAGAATGAATGAAAAAATGATTAAATTAATTTCTGACATTAATTCAAAAAAATATCCAATTGCTTGTATTTGTCATGGTGGTTCTATGCTTGTTGAGGCTAATATTGTAAAAGGTAAAAAAGTTACTAGTTATGCAAGTATTAAAACAGATCTAATTAATGCAGGAGCTCAATGGTTGGATAAAGAAGTTGTTATAGATGGTAATCTGATCACCTCCAGAACACCAACTGATTTGCCTGCTTTTTGTTCCGAATTTCTAAAAGCTCTCTCTCTAGTAAAAGCTTAACCGCCACCTACAAACGTTACTATTTCAAGTTGATCGTTCTCTGATAAGTTCGTAGAGTCAAACACTTCCTTTTTAAGGATCTGCTTGTTTATCTCTATAACAACTCTATCTTTGTTTATTTGTAAGGATTCTAAGAGCTTTAAAATAGATATACCTTGAGGTATAACTTTGTTCTCACCATTAACTTTAATTAAAATACTTGAATCTTTAGAGTTGGTTTTCATTTTCTTGTTTCCAATAAGCCTTGTAACTTCTATAACTTTAACAGGGATTTTACTCTATGCTGGAGTAATATGTTTTGTCTTAATCTTTGTCTTAAACCAGAGAAATGGTTTAAATAACTATAAGGTAAGTGAATTAGATTTTGCTTTTTTAATTTATATAGCAGCTTTTTTCATTTGTACATTAGTTAATTCGGGTTTTGATGCAGGGCTTAATTCACTGTTTGGTAAGTGTCAGGATTATTTTGTTTATTTTTGGGTAGTGTCTTTCTTTTCTAAGAATCCTAAGCAGAGTGGATTAATACAAAAGGCAATTTTCATTGCAGCTTTTATAACAATACTTTATGGTCTTTTTCAATTCTTTCATTTAGATCTTCTTCATCGACAGGGTGATTTGGATAGATTGTCAGGATTTCATAAGAACTCATATACATATGCTGGGCAATTAATAGTTTTTTTCTTCTTCCTTTTAAATGGATTTGATAAGAGAAAGGATAAATTGATTGCATTGTTGTTGCCATTATTGTGCATGTTTTGTATTCTCAACTCTTCTGAACGAGCTGTTATTTTTGGTGTAATTGCTGGATTGATTCTATATTTTATCCTTCACCGAATAAGTTTGAAAGATATTCTCTTATTCTTTTCTATTCTTTTGTTACCTGTTTTGGTTACAGTAATTTTTCACAGAAAAGTCATTAAAAGAATTAAAAAAGCAGTCTTGCCAGGAGCCACAAGTGTTCCAAATATTAGATTTAAGCTCTGGGGAACAGCTCTTGCAATATGGAAGCGCCACTTTTTATTTGGTTCTGGGAGATTTCCAACAGTTTCGTATCAAATCGGGAATACTTTTTCAATTAAATACTTAACGCATGCACATAATGTCTATTTTCAAATACTGGCTACAGATGGTCTTATCGGGCTTATTGCTTTTTTGAATTTATTTTATACAGTAATTAAAGTTGTCTCGTATAATTTAAAAACCAATAAATATGCTTATGCTTTGTTCTCGGTGCTCCTGGCTTTTTTTATTGAAGGAATCTTTGAATATTTCTGGGGAGATAGCGAGGTTAGATATTTACTTTTATACTTTATTGGGTATGTTGTAGGAAATGCATTAGAATTAAATACAAAGAAAAGGTAATATGATTAAAATGCATCGGAGTAATAATTTAAAATTCAAAGCTTGTAGTAATTTTTATAAGTTATCTAAATTCTTTCTTATTCTTTTACTATTGATAATGAATCTTCCACTTTCTGCACAAGAGACTGAGCAGAAGATTATAGAGCAAAATTTTGATTCAGAAGAAGAATCAAAGACGGAAGAAAGTGCTAATGAGGAGAATCAAATTAATGATTCAAGTGAGCAGATTAATGAAGAGAAAACTGTTGAAGAAGGGCAAGTTAATGAAAGTCAAGAGAGTAAAGAAGAATCACAGATAGAATCTCCTGCTGAGCATGAAGTAAATATTTATAATGAAGGTAGTGAGGAAGATAAGCCTGAAGCTAAAGCTCAAAAGCCTACTATATTAAAAGGGCATATAAGTAAAGTCCCGGTAGGTACAAAATTGAAAATAATACTGGAAACACCTGTTGATGAAATAACCAGCATGGTTGATGATGAAATTGTAGCAAGAGCATCAGAAAATATTGAAATTGATGGAATGGTTATTATTCCAGCGGGTAGTACTGTTGTTGGAAAAATTTCTGAAATTAATTCTGCAAAAAGATTACATAAAGCTGGAAGTGTGAGAATAGAATTTAAAAACCTCACTATGCCTGATGGGAGAGAGATTCCAATTTTAGCCAGTGTTTTAACTCATAGTGGATTAATTAAAGGAAAATATACAAAGAAAGCTGCCTTGATTTCTGGAGCTACAATTCTTGGACCGGCAGC
>JAHFBE010000018.1:0-24695 GCA_023250205.1 Candidatus Melainabacteria bacterium
TACATTGGCAGGCTTAGGTATTTTTGCATTTCAGAAAGGCAATATGGTGGATCTGAAATCTGGGGATGAATTAAATATTGAGCTGACTGAAGATGCTCTAGTTCCTTCTAATGAGGCGGAAGAATTAAATGAGGATTTTTGTGAAATTAAAAAATAAGTTATGCAGAAAAAAACAGAAAAAGAATTACTAGATTATATTAAATTAAAAAATAAGCTAGAGCTTTTGGAAAACAACTCTAACTTTATAAAGAGGACAAAAAATCCTTTTGAGAGCCTTACTTTTAATACTCATGATTCTGCAACTAAAATTCAGAGTAAAAATGAAAAGTTTCAATTTTTATTTTCATACAAGTTTTGGTTTACAGTTTTTGTCATATTGTCGCTATCTGTCAGCTTGTTCTTTAATCAGCTTATACCACTAAAAGTTGACCCGTTCTTATTTAAGCTTATAAACAGCTTTCAGAACCAAATTAATAAGCCTTATGTTTTAACTGTTGGAAATTTTGAAAGTTTTGATACTGCAAAAACCAGAGCTCTTGAGCTTCTCCCTAAACTCAGGCAAATAAACATTAAAGAACTTCCTACTGGGAATTATGCATTTGAAATTGAAAAGTATGCTTCGAAAGAAGATGCTTACTCGGCTTCAAAAAAGCTTATACAGGATGGCTTTGAGTCTGTTCATGTGCGGTATTTGCAAGATCAATAAGCTTTATAAATTCTTCAAAATTTAAACTTGCACCACCAACTAGCCCACCATCAATATCTTCATATTGAATATGTTCTTTAAAGTTATCTGATTTTACGCTTCCTCCGTATAAAATCTTGACTTTATCGGAAACATTGGAAGAGCTCTTGTCCTTTATAGTACTTCTAATCATTTTTATGATTTTATTTGCATCTTCTCCGCTACAAATCTTTCCAGTGCCAATTGCCCATATAGGTTCATATGCAATTATGATTTTTTCAATTTCACTATTGTTTAAACCTTTGATTCCTTCAATAAGCTGGTTCTTAACGTAGTTTTCAGCTTCTCCGTTTTCACGGGTTTTTAAATCTTCTCCAACACAAAGTATGGGTGTAAGTCCAAATTTAAGAGCACTTTTAACTTTTAAATTAACATCTTTATCGTTTTCATTGAAGTATTGCCTTCTTTCACTGTGTCCAATTATTACCATTTGGACATGTAAGTCTTTTAGCATTTTAGGAGAGGTTTCTCCTGTATAAGCACCCTCTTCTTTATAGAACATATTTTGTGCACCAACTTTAATTTGAGGTGTATCTTTTAGGACATTCATTAAAGTCATTAAATAAACAGATGGTGGGCATATTGCAACTTCAGTTGATTGCTTTGATCCTATAGAGCTTTTTAGCTTAAAGACAAGATCCTGAGCATCAGCTAGTCCAAGATTCATTTTCCAGTTTCCAATTATTAATTTATTTCTCATTTTAATACCCCACAATTTGTTACAGATATCATTATAGGATATTTATTTTCTCTTCGTATATGTCATTCTTGAACTTTTGGAAGTATTTAGCGATTGAGACTTCAGGAGATTTTATTGTTATATAATAGAAACTTAAATGGAAAGAGATCGTGAAATAAAACTAGATAATGTAATTAAAGAACTTTCAGAATTCCTTGAAAGAGACTTTTCTTTAAGATTTAAACATTTAACCAGTAAGGAAGATAGGCAGTTATTTTTTTTGGCAAGGATTCTTACTCAGCTGAAGCAAATCTCTGGTAAGTATGAAAAAGATTCTATTTCGGAGAATGAAAAAAAAGTAATTCGCTTCCCATCATTACAGAGGATTAAGTAATTTAGCCTGATAGTCCTGATTCAAGTTGCTTTTGTATTGCATTAAGCATTAATTCTGGGCTTACTTCTAGGCATTCAGGTGTTGCACAAGACTCTTTTCTTTTGTCAAATAAACAAGGCCTGCATTCTAAATTATCTACATGTACTGGAATAAACCTTGGATCAGCTGGTAAAAGTTTTTTGGGATCTGTAGGTCCAAAGAATGCTACAAGTTTTTTCCCGAGTCCTACAGCAAGATGCATTGGGGCAGAATCTACGCAGACTAATAAATCAGATGAATTAATTAGAGCGCAGAGTCTATCTAAACTCAGTTCAAGCGAGCTAAAATCAAAAAAGTTATTAGGCTTAGTGAAGAAAGACAACTTTTTGTAAATCTCAGCAATAGTCTCAGAATCGTCCTTCCCCCCAATTAAAATTACAGTGTTGTCCTGATTCTCGAGTAGCTTTTCAATTAACTTGGCCCAATGTTTAGCGTTCCAACCCTTCAAGATATTTTTTTTAATACTTAATTTGCTTACACCGGGATGAATAAATATTTTTTTTGCAAAATATCGGTCTTTGATTCGAGGACTTAATGTTTCTTTTGCCCATTCAATTGAGGCAGGAGTTAATTTGATTTCAGGAAGGAGTGGTTGTGCATTAATCCTTTTTTCTAAGTTAGATACGATAGGTGTAAGCAGGGTTGCAAACATGTTGGCTGCATATTGATTTTTGTTTAGTTTGACTGAATTGGTTAAGCAAAGCTTACTAAAGATTCCTTTGTGAAAACCGATTTTAAATTCAGCATTGCTAAGTAAAGAAATTAAATTTGCTTTATACGATGAACCGGTTAAAAATAAATATTTATAACTTCTTGCTCTTATTAATTCTCGCAATTTAAAAATATCAAGATTTGCTTCTTTGAAGTCATAGGCTTTAATTTTTCTGTACAAATTTGTCAGTTCACCGACAACAACACTTCTAGGCTCACAGATAAGATCGATTTCGTATCCAGAAAAGTTTTCTTTAAAAATCTTTACTGTGGGTAAAAATAAAATCTGATCACCAATTCCACCAGAGTTTATGAATAGTGCTCTCATTTATTTGTTATTTAGTCTTTATGCTAAAGCTATGTGTGTAATTTGTTAGACTCATGGACCCAATTCTAACTTGTAAGAGCATTTTGAAGGAGTATTATGATTAGTCATTCATTTAAATTGTTTAAGCAATTATTTTTACTTCTTTAAGTAGTTATAGTATTTATTTGTCTCTTTCTATTTGTATGACCGGATTACTTTACTAGTAAATTTGCTTTTTCAAAATGTCATTAACAATTGATAATAAATAGCGACATAATCTACATTTGCATTTATGTCTTTTTTCTTGATAAATAATAGACGTTGACCAAAATACATTAGACCGTTAGAATTAACCCTTGCATCTTTAAAATATGGTTGCAAAATCAAAAATAATTAAATTAACTTTTAAGAAATGGCAAAATCAACCTCACAACCTAGTAATGAAAAAACAAGCAATGTTAAATTGCCAGAAGTCTTTGCGGGATTAAAACCTAACAAGCATTTATTACATTTATCAGTTTTAAGACAATTAAGTAACCAAAGAGCAGGTACAGCTTCTACAAAGACTCGTGCAGAAGTACGTGGTGGTGGTAAGAAACCATGGAAACAAAAAGGTACTGGTAGAGCTAGAGCTGGATCCATTAGATCTCCATTATGGGTTGGCGGTGGAATAACATTTGGTCCAAAGCCAAGAAGCTTTAAGTTTGATCTTCCGCAGAAAGCAAGGACTTTAGCATTGGCACAATCAATTGTTTCAAAGACTGATTCCTTAACGATATTGAAGGGCTTACCTGAAGTTAAGGATAGTAAAACAAAAACATTTATAAAAGAAATGAAATCTATGTCAATGACTGAGACTCCTGTTTTAATAATTGCTTCTCCAGAAGAAAAGAACTTTAAAGAAGTAACAAGAGCATCTAGAAATATTCCTGATGTTTCGGTTATAGATTGTAAATTTGTTGGAGTATGGGATGTTATGAAAGTCAAAACTTTAGCAATTACTGAACAAGCATTAAAACATTTAGAAAAACGTTTTTCAACCATTTCTAAGAGTAAAAAGAATGGAGCTGCCAAGTAAAATGACTAAAAATCTTACAAGTATATTAGAACCAATTATTACTGAAAAAAGTACAGCTTTAAGTCAGCAAAGCAAATATACGTTTAAGGTCGTAAAAGATGCATCAAAAGATTTAATCAAAAAATCATTTCAGGAAATCTTCCCAGGCAGAAAAATCAAGTCTGTAAAAACTTTAAAAATAAAAGGGCATTCAAAAAGGACAAAGTCTGGAATAAAGCTTCCAGTTGACGGAAAAAAAGTAATCATTACTGTTGAGGGTCCAAAGATAGAATATTTCCCTGACGTAGGGTAGTAGGTAATAATAGTTTGATTTGGGGTTATAAAAGAAGGAGGAAATGTTAAATCGAAAATAGAGCTTGTAAAGTATAAGGAATTATTCTTATAGATTTAACATAAACAACATGCCATTAAAAGAAAGAAGACCTTTAACTCCTGGACAAAGAGGAATGACCTTTATAGATTTTGCTGAAATCACAAAATCTAAACCTGAAAAAAGTTTACTAATGCCTTATAAGAGGACATCAGGTAGAAATAACCAAGGCAGAATTACTACGAGACATAAGGGTGGCGGACATAAGAAACAATATAGGCTTATTGATTATAAACGTGATAAAGAAAATGTTCTTGCAAGAGTAATTGCAATTGAATATGATCCAAACAGAAATTGTCGCATTGCATTATTGGTTTACTCGGATGGAGAGAAACGTTATATTCTTGCACCAAATAATTTAAAACCAAATGATACTGTACTTTCTGGTGAAAACGTTGAACAAAAAGCAGGAAACTCTTTACCTCTAAGAAATATTACGGTTGGTGAATTTGTACATAATATTGAACTTAAGCCAGGTGCAGGAGGCCAGCTTGTTAGAACTGCAGGAACTTCAGCTCAATTACTGGCAAAAGAAGAAGAAGTTGCCACAGTAAGATTACCTTCTGGAGAAATGAGAAGAATTAATATCAATTGTAAAGCTACACTTGGACAATTAGGAAATGTAGATCATCTTAACGTAAAGCTTGGAAAAGCTGGTAGAAAACGCTACTTAGGGATTAGACCAACTGTTAGAGGTTCTGCAATGAATCCTGTTGATCACCCACATGGTGGTGGTGAGGGAAAATGTCCAATTGGTGGTCAACCAAAGACTCCTTGGGGTAAGCCGGCTATGGGATTAAAAACAAGAAAACCAAAATTATCTGATAAACATATAGTATCCAGGAGGAAAAAATAAGAAATGGGAAGATCGCTTAAAAAAGGTCCATATATTCATCCTTCTCTCTTGAAGAAAATTCAAGAAATGAACAAATCTGGAAAAAAACAAGTAGTTAAAACTTGGAAACGTGCCTCTATGATTACTCCTGAAATGATTGGGCACACCATTGCAGTTCATAACGGGAAAAAATTTGTACCAGTTTATGTTACAGAACAAATGATAGGTCACAGATTGGGAGAGTTTTCATCTACGAGATATTTTAGAGCTCACTCTGGAGTAGCAAAGAAAGATACTGGAGCAGCAGGAGGAGCCGCAGCACCTAAGCCAGCTGCTTAAGTTTTTAGGAAAAAAGTTTTATGAGTAAAGCAATTGCAAAAAATGTAAGAATGTCACCACGAAAATTACGTAGAGTCGTAAATGAAATTCGCGGTAAGGATACTAATACAGCTCAAACTATTCTTAAGTTTATGCCTTATGCAGCGGCTAGAGTTGTAGAAAAAGTTTTAAAGTCTGCAGTATCAAATGCAAAGCAGAATGATAAATTAAATCCTGACGAATTGAGAATTACAAAAGCGTTTGTAGATCAGTCCTCAACCCTTCGAAGATGGAGACCAATGTCGAGAGGCAGAGGATTTCCTATTTTAAAGAGAACAAGCCATGTAACTTTAGAAGTTGACTTTGATGAAAAACTTGCTGGTGTTGCAAGGACATCACCTGTAAAAGAAACAAAACATAAGCATGATCATAAACATGGACACGACCACGATCATGAACATGAACATGATCATGACCACGATCATGAGACTCACAAATCTGAGAAAAAAGAAAAGAAGCAAGTTAAAGGTAAAGTGAAAGAAATAAAAAAGAAAAATAAGAAAGAAAGCAAGGAGAAGGAAGAATAATGGGTCAGAAAGTACATCCTAGAGGATTTAGAATAGGTGTTATCCAATCATGGGACTCCCAGTGGTTTGCTGCTCCTAAGGACTATGCGAATCTTGTTGATGAAGATAGATTGATTCGTGATTTTGTAAAAGGAAAACTTTTTAATGCTGGAATTAGTAAAATTGAAATTTGGAGAAAAGCTCTTTTAATTCAAATAAATGTTCATTCAGTAAGACCAGGTATTGTAGTAGGTAAAGGTGGACAAGGTCTAGAAACTCTTAAGAAACAAGTAACAGATTTAATTAATAGAAAAGATATAATTATTCAAATTAATGTAATTGAGGTAGCAAAAGCTGATTTGGATTCGCAATTAACAGCTGAAGCTATTGCACAGCAATTAGAAAGAAGAGTTGCTTTTAGAAAAGCTATGAAACAAGCAATGCAAAGAGCAATGAGAGCTGGTGCAAAAGGTATCAAAGTAATGGTTTCAGGGCGTTTAGGTGGTAATGATATTGCTAGAACAGAATGGCTTAGAGAAGGAGCAATTCCTCTCCATACTTTAAGAGCAGATATAGATTATGGGACTGCTACTGCTAAGACAGTTTTTGGAATTATTGGAGTGAAAGTTTGGATTTATAAAGGTATTTTAGCTCCTGGAGAATTAGCTCATCGAAATGTAAAACTTGTATCAAACTTTGAAGAAGAAGATGATGAAGATGGTCAGCAAAAAAGAAGAAGAAAAAAGAGGGGCGAATAGCAGGAATAGATGTTAACACCAAGACAATCAAAATATAGGAAGCAAATGCGTGGCAGAATGACTGGGAAAGAATCACGTGGTGTAAAACTTCATTATGGAGAATATGGTCTTCAAGCAATGCAACCCGCCTGGATTTCATCGAAGCAATTAGAAGCAGCCAGAAAAGCCATGGTAAGAAGTATTAAAAGAGGTGGAAAAATTTGGATAATGATTTTTCCTGATAAACCCGTTACAAAGAAACCAGCTGAAGTAAGAATGGGTTCAGGTAAAGGAAATCCTGAATTTTGGGTTTCCGTTGTAAGACCCGGTCGAATTTTATTTGAAATGACAGGTGTTCCAAAAGATGTTGCTGTTGAATCCTTGAGATTAGCATCACATAAGCTGCCTATTAAATGCCGTGTTGTAGATAAGGGAGACCATATTAAAGGATAGTAAATAATAATGATGAAGTTAGTAGAAATAAAAGAATTAGCAACAGCAGATATTGATGAGCAACTTAAAAAGTCTCAAATAGAGCTTGTTGAATTGAAAATGAAATTTGCAAGTAGGCAATTAGAAGATCCTTCTCAAATCAGAAAGAAGAGAAAAGAGATTGCAAGACTTCATACTTGTAAGACATTGAAATCACATGAAGCAATTAATGAGCCTAAAGAACAAAAGGAAAAAGTTAAAAAGCTGGCTAAAAAGAAAGCCGTTGCTGAAGCTACAGAAATATTAGAAAAGCCAAAGCAAAAGACTGTAAAAGGGAAGGGAAAAAATGCCTAAGAAAATTTTAAAAGGTAAGGTTGTTAGTAACAAGATGGATAAAACCATTGTTGTTGCTGTTGAAAACAAGCGTCTTCACCCAAGATATAAAAAACTTGTTTTAAAAACTAGAAAATTTAAAGCACATGATGAATCTAACCAATGTAAGATTGGAGACGTGGTCGAAATTATAGAGCATATGCCTATGAGTAAGACAAAAAGATGGATGTTAAAAGAGGTACTGGCAAAAGCCGAGTAAGTAGGAATAAAAAATGATACAGCAAGAATCAAATTTAGAAGTAGCTGATAATACTGGCGCCAAAAAAGTACGATGTATAAGAGTACTTAAAGGTGGTAATTCTCGTTATGCAGGAATTGGAGATTTGATTATTGGTGTAGTTAAAGATGCCCTTCCAAATATGCCAGTAAAAGAACACGAAATTGTAAGATGTGTAATTGTTCGAACAAAGAAAACTTTAAGTAGAAATGATGGAAGCAAGATCAGATTTGATGAAAATGCAGTGGTAATAATTGATAAGCAAAATAATCCAAGAGGTACACGTGTGTTTGGTCCGGTAGCACGTGAATTAAGAGAAAAACAATTTATGAAAATTATTTCATTAGCACCGGAGGTCCTTTAATAAAGGGAATGAAGTTATGAGTGAACAATATATAAAACCAATAAATAAAAACAAAAGACGTAGAGTAATATTCTCTAATGCACCTATTAAAGGACAATCAAAAAAAGGTGGATTTTTTATAGTATCTAAGGCTTTTCTCAAAGCTAATGTATCTAATCCAAGACCAAAGCTACATGTCAAAAGAGGTGACACAGTAATGGTTATATCGGGCAAGGATAAAGGAAAAACCGGTAAAATAATAGCTGCATTTCCTCGTGAATCAAAGGTAATTGTTGAAGGTGTAAACATAATTAAGCGACACCAAAAACCAAGAGGTATTGGGCAAGCTGGAGAAATTGTTGAAAAGGAAGCACCAATTTTTGCGTCAAAGGTAATGTTTTATGATGCAAACAAAAAAAGACCAACAAGAATTGGGTACAAGATTGTAAAGGAAGGCAAAAAGGTTAGGGTTTCAAAAGTAAGTGGGGAGCAAATAGACTAATTTCCAGAGGTTGTTATGGCAAAGAATTTAAGAGAAGAATATAAAACAAAAATATCAAAAGAGCTTATGAGTACGTTGGGTTACAAAAATAAGCATGAAGTTCCAGCCTTAGATAAGATTGTTGTTAACATGGGTATGGGTGAAGCCATGTCTGACTCTAAGTATCTTGATGGTGGATTGAATGATATGAGGTCAATAACTGGTCAGAAGCCATTAATTACAAGAGCTAAGAAATCTATTGCAACATATAAAATCAGAGAGGGTGGACCCGTTGGATGTATGGTTACTTTAAGGGGTCAAAGAATGTATGACTTCTTTAGTAAGCTTGTTAATTTTGTATTACCTAGACTTCGAGACTTTAAAGGGGTTTCTACCAAGAGTTTTGATGGTAGAGGAAGTTATAATTTAGGTTTAAAAGAACAAATAGTTTTTCCAGAAATTAAATATGATAAGGTCGATAATATTAGAGGGATGGATATTGCAATTGTTACTACTGCAAAATCAAATAAAGAAGGTATGGAGCTTTTAAAAGCTCTTGGCATGCCATTTAAAAAATAGGATTATAAATAATGAAAACAAGCAAAAAATTATACTCGATTTATGAAGGCAATCTTTCAGATCTTTTGATTTCTGATGCATTCAGATGCGGGTGTAATTCAGTGGTAGAATGCAAGCTTCCCAAGCTTGACGTCGCGGGTTCAAGTCCCGTCGCCCGCTTTTTTGTTAAGTTATAAAGGAGAATATAAATAATGGCAAAGCTTTGCATGATTGAAAGAGAAAGAAGAAAAAGGATATTAGCCGCTAAGGGTAAATATCCAAAAGTAAAATTACACAATCGTTGCAGAAGTTGTGGAAGATCTCGGGCGTATTACAGAGATTTTGGGCTTTGCAGGTTATGTCTAAGGAAAATGGCACACCTTGGTTTATTGCCAGGTGTAACTAAGGCAAGTTGGTAAAGGAAGTAAAAGATGTCTCATACAGATTCAGTAAGCGATATGTTAACCAGGATTAGGAATGCTGTTCATGCAACGCATGAAAGTGTTGAGATTCCTCTATCTAAATTAAAAATTAAGATAGCTGATGTATTAAAAAAAGAAGGCTATATTAATTCATATGAAATCTCAGACTCTAAACCATTTAAAAACATTAAAGTATTTTTAAAGTATGGTTCAAGAGGTGAAAAGGTAATTAGTGGAATTCAAAAGATTTCAAAACCAGGTCTAAGGGTTTATACAGGCTCAAAAGATTCAAAGAGAGTGCTTGATGGGCTAGGAATCTATATCATTAGTACAAGTAGAGGACTAATGACTGATCGTCAAGCCAGAAAAGAAAAAGTTGGAGGAGAAGTCCTTTGTAAGGTTTGGTAAAGGTAAAACTTATGTCAAGAATCGGAAAAAATCCAGTTAATATTCCAGATAAAGTTGAAGTAACTATATCTGAAACTTCTAATGGTCAGATAGTTAAAGTTAAAGGACCTAAGGGTGAACTTGAAGCTACTTTTAGGAAGGAAATTAAATTTATAAAACAAGATAAAAATATTGCTGTGACCAGAGAAAGTGATGAAAAACTAGTAAGAAGCCTTCATGGTTTATCAAGGACATTGTTGCATAACATGATTCTTGGTGTAACTGAAGGATTTAAAAAAGAATTAGATGTTATTGGTGTTGGTTATAAAGCGCAGCTTCAAGGCACAAAGCTTATTCTACAAACAGGTTACAGTCATCCTGTTGAAGTTGAACCACCAAATAAAGACACAAAAATTGAAATTGATAAAACTCAAACACACATTACAATAGTTGGGATAAACAAACAAACTGTTGGAGATCTAGCTGCATATATTAGAGCAGTTAGACTTCCAGAACCATATAAAGGTAAAGGTATTAAGTATACTAGCGAAAGAATTAGAAGAAAGGTCGGTAAATCTGCCGCTAAGAAGTAAGGGATAAGAAATGATAAAACAAACATTGAGAAAAGAAAGAACAAGAAAAAGACACCAGAGAATTAGAAATAAAATCTGGGGGACTAAAGATCGTCCAAGACTTAGTTTCTATAAGTCTAACAAGCATGTATATGCTCAGTTAATTGATGATGTTGAATCTAAGACATTGTTATCATGTTCAACTCTTCAGTCGCCTTTAAAAACTGCTATAAAACCACCATGGACAAAAGAAGCTGCAAAAGCAGTTGGTGAAGAAATTGCAAAGAATGCTGTAGGTAAAGGAATAAAGAGTGTTGTATTTGACAGAGGTGGAAATAAGTATCATGGTAAGGTAATGGCTTTTGCTGATGGAGCAAGAAGTGCAGGTCTTAAGTTCTAAAGATTTTTAGAGAGGGAAATATGTCAGAAGAAAAAAAAGAAGAAAATTTAAATAACAATGAAGAGCAAGTTTCACCAACTGATGTAGTTCAACCTGCACCAGTAGAAGAAGCAGCACAGGTTTCCTTACCAGCTTCTGAAGTTACTTCTCCAGAGACGGGAACTGAGGGCGGAGAAGATGAAGAAGATGAGTTAACTGGTATTGAAGAAGCAACTGAGCAGGAAATATTTCAAAAAGTTACTAAAAAAGAAACTAGAAAAAAGAGAAAAAAACGTGGTGAAAGAGGACATGATAAAGGAAAGGAAGCTTCTGAGTGGCTTGAAAAGGTTGTTCAAATTAGAAGAGTTACTAAGGTTGTAAAAGGTGGTAAAAAACTTAGCTTCCGTGCAGTAGTGGTAGTTGGAAATGCTAAAGGGCAAGTTGGTGTTGGTGTTGGTAAAGCGTTGGAAGTTATAAGTGCAATCCAAAAGGCTGTAGTAGATGCAAAGAAAAGTTTAGTACCAATTCCACTGATAAACTCAACAATACCCCACCAAGTGTTTGGTAGAGCAGGGGCGGCAAAGGTTCTTTTGAAGCCAGCTAGAGAAGGGACAGGTATTAAAGCTGGTGGTGCTGCAAGAACTGTTCTTGAATTAGGTGGAATTGGGGATATTCTTTCTAAGTCATTAGGTTCACGTTCACCTTTAAATGTAGCTAGAGCAACTCTTAATGGCTTGACTCAATTAAGAAAATTTGAAGAGATTGCAAAGCTTAGAGGAATGACTCTAAAAGAAATGATAATAGCAAACTAGAATGAGGATTAAATAATGCAATTAACTGATTTAAAATCAGCAAAAGGATCAAGAAAAAGAAGGAAGACTGTAGGTCGTGGAACAGGATCAGGGCACGGAAAAACATCCTGCAGGGGGAATAATGGACAAGGTCAAAGAGCTGGCAAAGGGCACAGAGCAGGTTTTGAAGGTGGTCAAACACCTGTTTATAGAAGACTTCCAAAATTTCAAACAAATGAAAGACCTAATAGATTAATTTGGTCTGTAATAAATTTAGGTGACTTAGAAAAATTGTCTGATTCTAAAGTGATTACACCAGAACTGCTTTTAGAAAATGGGATTATTGATTACTTGAATGCTGGTCTAAGAGTTCTAGGTGATGGGGAAATAAAATTTTCAACCACAATTAAAGCACATCATTTTTCAAATTCTGCAAAGATAAAAATCGAAGCAGCTGGTGGTAAATGTGAATTAATTGGTAAAGTTAAAGACTAATTACCAGGTTTTAAGATAAGATCTTTATATTGAAAAATGGCAGAGCAAGCGAGAAAATCGAGCAAAGAAGCAGATCTTACAACATTTCTAGAAATGTTTAAGTCTGCAGGCCTTATAAAAAGAGTTATATTTACCGTAGGAATGCTTGCGATTTATAGACTTGGTGTTCATATTCCTTTAATTGGAGTAGATCATGAGCTTTTAAAAAGATCGAATGTTTTAACTAGTGGACTTTTGGGGCTTGTTGATTTATTTGCTGGAGGTGCTCTTAGTGCACTTTCAGTTTTTGCATTAGGAATAGGACCATATATTACATCTTCAATTATTATGCAGTTAATGACTGAAGTTATTCCAGCTTTGAAGAATATACAAAAAGAGCAAGGTGAGCAGGGAAGAAAACAGTTTCAACAGCTTACAAGAAGAACCACAGTAGTGTTGGCAATGATTCAGTCATTAGCTTTAGCAAGATTTCTTGATGTTGCAGGTGTAGCACCAGCCGGAACACCAGCATTTTATTTAAATACAATAGTAATTCTTACTTGCTCAAGTGTATTTGTAATGTGGCTTGGAGAAGTCATCACAGAGCGTGGCATTGGTAATGGTGCATCTATGTTGATTTTCATAGGAATTGCTTCCAGAATGCCTATTATGATTAAAGATACAATAACAGCTATGAATACAGGCTCTTCTCCAGCATGGGGAGTTGCAACATTACTAATGGTTTTTTCATTGCTTATATTCCTAATAATATATATTCAGGAAGGTGCAAGGAAAATTTTAGTTCTTGGTGCTAGAAGACAAGCAGTGGGTGGAAGAGTAGCTGCAGCACCTGATCACTATATGCCTTTCAGGATTAATCCTGCAGGTGTTTTGCCTATTATTTTTGCAAGCTCTTTAATGTTTTTACCTCTGCAATTACTTGCTTTTGCTGGATTACAAAACAAATCCATATCTATAACTTTAAGGGATATTTTTACAAATACTCCTGGACTTGCACAAATTTCATTTGCACTTTCCCAGGTTCAAATTCAGGATAATTATATCTTTGCTAACTTTGGAAATTGGTTCACTCTTCAAATTGAATATCTTTTTAGAAGTGGTCATTGGCAGCATTCATTAGTTTACTTTCTGTTAATTATGATATTTTCATATTTCTATGCTTCTATAATCTTAAATCCACGTGAAGTTGCGGAAAATCTTAAAAAGAGTGGCTCAGCTATACAAGGCATAAAGCCTGGAAAAACTACAAGCGATTTCCTTGATATTTTAATTAACCGTATTATTTTTATAGGTGCAGTAGCAATTGGATTAGTTGCTGTAATTCCGATTCATGTAGAACAGTTATGTCAGGTATCAACTCTTGGTGGATTAGGAAGCACATCTCTCATAATTCTTGTCGGTGTTGCAATAGATACTAGAAATCAGATTATTGCTTATGCCCAAACACATAGATATCAGTCCAGAAGTATATTAAATTTCTCTTCTAAAAAAACAATATGAATTTAGTTGAGAAAGTAAATAATAGATTTTCCGATAAAATATATCAAATTAACAATTTTATTTATACAATAGCAAAAAGCTTTATTGAAGCTCTTACAGTAGTATTTGTTGATTTACCTCAGGGTAAGTTTTATTATGAAAACTTCTTAGAGAATCTTAGAAGAATTGTATGGAATTGCTTGCCTATAGCTACGCTTACAGTATCAGCAAGTGCTTTTATTTACTCTATTCATGTAGCAGATGAGGCTGTAAAAAGAGGACTGACTGCATATCTTGGTGGACTTGTTGCTTTGACATTAATTCGAGAAGGTGTTCCAGTCTTGGCAACATTAGCGATAATTGCACAGTATTCATCTGGAATGACAGCTCAGATTGGTTCTATGAAAGTTACAGAACAATTAGATGCAATGAAAATATTCAAGGTTCAGCCAGCTTCTTATTTACTTGTACCTATGTTAACAGCGGGAATAGTTGGATTTCCAATTGTAATCATGGTTTGTATAATGGTTGGCATTCTTGTAAATTTTATTTTTTCTAATTTGATGATTAATATAAATCATAAACTTTATTTTTCTTCAATTTGCAATATTATTGAAATGAAAGATGTCTCTCTGGCTCTAACCAAGGCTTTTGTATTTGGTTTTTTTGTTACTTTTATAAGTTATATTTGTGGAATCCTTACAAGAGGTGGAGCAAAAGCTGTTGGAAGTTCTACTCGACTATCGGTTGTTATAAATTTCATCTTGGTTGTACTGTTAGATTATATAATTACAGCACTTTGGATATAGAGACCTAAACTACATTCCATTTTTTAATGGCAGGCTTAACTACAAGCATTGTACCTTCAACACCTGGAACAGCACCTTTAACTAACAAAAGGTTCTTTTCTTTATCAAATTCTACAACTTCCAAATTTCTAACAGTTATTATTTCATTCCCCATTCTAGATGGCATTTTCTTTCCAGGCAATACCCTCCCAGGGTATGTATGTGCACCAATTGAACCTGGTCCTCTATATGATTTTGAACCATGTGATTTTGGTCCACGTTTTTTATTGTAAAGTTTAACCATTCCTTGAAAGCCTTTTCCTATAGACATTCCAGAGATATCAACCTTTTCCTTTAATACAATAACTTTAGAATTATCTAAAACTTGTCCAACCTTAAAGAGATCAAGTTCTTCAGGTTTTACTCTAAATTCCTTTAAGTAGCTTAGAGTTGGTAGTCCCTTTTTCTTTAGGTTACCTAATTTTGGTTTGTTAAGATGCTTTTCTTTCTTTGTATTAGCCCCAATTTGAACTGCTGCATACCCATCTCTTTGAGGAGTTTTTACATCAGTTATTATATTTTCAGCAAGCTCAATTACTGTTACAGGAACAGCATCCCCCTCTTCATCAAAGAACTTGGTCATTCCTAGCTTTTTGCCGAGAATTTCTGCTCTAAATCTTATTGGTTTTGTCATAATTTTAACTCGATATCTACTCCTGCTGCTAAATCCAATCTAGTTAAAGCATCAGTTGTTTCATTTGTAGGATTCTCAATATCAATTAATCTTTTGTGAATCCTAATCTCAAAGTGCTCTCTAGATTTTTTATCTACGTGTGGAGATCTGTTTACACAATAGATGTGTCGATCAGTTGGCAAATAAATAGGACCAGTTATAGATGCACCAGTTCTGGTTGCAGCATCCACAATTTGATCACATGAAGAATCTAATGCTCTGTGATCATATCCTTTTAATCGAATACGGATCCTATTTTTTAATTGTTGTTGGGTACCTTTTGCCATATATTTACTTAGCTGAGAATTTTGCTAACTACTCCGGCGCCTACAGTCTTGCCACCTTCGCGAATTGCAAATCTCATTCCTTCCTCTATTGCAACGGGTTGTATCAGTTCAACTTCCATAGCAATATTATCACCAGGCATTACCATTTCGACTCCGGTTGGTAGTTTAACAGAACCAGTAACATCAGTTGTTCGTACATAAAACTGTGGTCTGTATCCTGGGAAAAATGGGGTATGTCTACCACCTTCTTCTTTTGAAAGAATATAGACCTCAGCATTGAACTTTGTATGAGGTTTGATTGAACCGGGCTTTGCGATTACTTGACCACGTTCAATACCCTCTTTTTCTATACCTCTTAATAAAACCCCAGCATTATCACCAGCTTGGATTTCATCAAGTGTTTTTCTAAACATTTCAAGACCAGTTGCAATTGTTTTTGTAGTGTCTTTAATTCCAACAATTTCAATTTCTTCTTGTGCTTTTAACTTTCCTCTTTCAACACGGCCGGTAGCAACTGTTCCACGACCAGTGATTGAGAAAACATCTTCAACTGCCATAAGAAATGGTTTGTCGACATCTCTTTGTGGAGTAGGAATACTCTTGTCAACAACATCCATTAACTCATGAATACAGTCAACTTCTTTACTTTCTCCTTTTTTTATTGCAGGATTCTTTATTAAGACTTCCATGGCTTTCAATGCAGATCCTTTAACAATAGGAATTTCGGCTCCTTTAAAACCATACTTTGTAAGAAGTTCTCTGGTTTCAACTTCTACAAGATCAACGAGTTCTTGGTCATCAACCATATCTACTTTGTTTAAAAATACAACAATATGTGGAACACCTACTTGTCTGGCAAGAAGAATGTGTTCTCTTGTTTGTGGCATAGGACCATCTGCTGCGGATATAACTAGAATTGCTCCGTCCATTTGTGCAGCACCTGTAATCATGTTTTTTACATAGTCAGCGTGACCTGGGCAATCGACGTGTGCATAGTGTCTTGTTACTGTTTCATATTCTTGATGTGAAGTGTTAATGGTAATTCCACGTGCTTTTTCTTCTGGTGCTGAATCGATTTCATCATATTTTTTTGGTTTAGCAAGCCCTTCTGCAGCTAGTGCCATTGTAATAGCCGCAGTTAATGTAGTCTTACCATGATCTACGTGTCCAATTGTTCCAATGTTTACATTTGGTTTTGTTCTTTCAAACTTTTGCCTTGCCATTTTAATTAACTCCTTGTTTTATACTAACTTGCTCTGTAAATTTTATTGTTAAATCGAGCTTTAATATTCTACCTAGAAAGTAATTCCTTGAAAAGGTCTTTTGTTTTAATTTATGGTAGGGATAGATTATAAGCCTACCTCTTTTGAGAATTTCATACTAGTCTAGGGGGTGGAATCAGAAATACAACATTAGAAATACAGTCTAAATATGGACAAAAATACTATTTTTCATGTTTAAAAATCTAAATTTAGAAGTATATTGCATACTAGGGATGGCTCTTGAAAACAGTTCATTCGTCATAATATTATGTTAAAATTAAAAGTTCGACTTTCCCCAATTAAAACTAAGGGATAACCATTTGAAAAATAAGTTTACTAATGAGATGTATGTAAAGTCTGCAAGCCTGTTGCTTGTAGTTCTATTTTTATTTAATTCCATATTGCCTGTTTCCGCACAATCTGGCTTTGCAAATATAGGGTCATTTTTTAATAAGGATAGGCATGAGCAAAACCAAGAGACTAACTTTAATGATGCTCTTACGATAAAAGAAATACTTATTGAGGGCAATAGGCTTGTTTCAGAAGAAAGTATTTTAGATGTAATTGACTCAAAGGTTGGTGCTCAATTTAATAGAGACAAAGTTTTAAAGGATCTGGAAGCTATAGATAAGCTCGGATATTTTATTCATGATAGTATTCAGGCAAATCCAGAAAAAGCTGAAGATGGAGTATTACTTAAAATTAGGATTGAAGAAAACAATCCAATTTCAAGGATACAAATTAGTGGAAATTCTCTAGTAAGTTCAGAGGAGCTTTTATTAATATCACAAGATTTAGTAGGAAAACCAGAAAGCATTACAAAAATCTCTGAAGTCCTTGATCAAGTAGAAAGAAAATATCAAGAAAGAGGTTTTGTTCTTGCAAGGGTAACAGATATTAGCTTGGACCCTGATGGAACCTTGACTATTAAATTAAATGAAGGGGTAATAGATAAAATTGTAATAAAAGGAAATACCAAGACAAAAGAAAAATACATAAAAAGATTTCTTCCAAACCTTACTCCTAATGAACCATATAATGAAATATTGCTTGTTCAAGACTTTAGAGCTCTTCAAGGAACCGGATTGTTTGATGATATTAAGCGTAACTTAACTCCATCAAAAGAAAGCCCAGACAAATATGATTTAAACATAGAACTTGAAGAAAAAAGAAGTAGTTCATTTGGCTTTGGTGGTGGGGCAAATACTTTAAATGGTCTTTTTGCAAATCTTGGCTATAGTAACAATAATCTTTTTGGAGAAGGAAAGCAGGCTTCTTTTAATACACAGTTTGGCACTGGTATTCTGGCAAATACTTTAGTTGATCAAAGATTTTTATCTAATCACAAAACGATTCAGATTGAGGCAAAATACTCTGACCCCAATTTCTTAAATACAAATAATGCAGTAACATTTTTTAGCCATGCCTATACTTTTAATAGTTATCTTGTGGATCTGGCACAAGAAAAAAACATTAACCTTGGTGCGTCAATTACAAGACCACTAGGAATGAATTTGTTTGCTGGATTAGACTTGACTGGTGAAGCTGTTCAGATGAAAGAATATGGTACTGCTGCAACAGATTTTTTAACAGATCAGTTGATAAATATTGATAGTGGAAAATTTATAGGTAGTTTTATAGAAAAGGGTGCTTTTAAACCAGGACAAACTTTTGGTGATCATGAAAGTGCAGTAAACAAAGCAGCTGCTTTTGATGCAGCCAAGCTAGTTAGAGAAGAGCAACTACAAGGCGGTAATTATATAAATTTTAATCCATCTCTTGCTTTTGATACCCGGGACAGTTCGATAAATCCAAGGAATGGTTGGAATAATAAGATAAATGTTGGTCAAGGAGTTGGAATTGGAAATGGAAGCTTTACTAAGCTGGGAGTTGATTTAAGAAGATATATTCCAATTGGTCAGAAAGCTACACTTGCATTTAATTTGCAGGGTGCTTCAAGATTGATTGGTGATTTACCCATGTATAATCAGTTTAAAGCAGGTGGATTTTATGGAGTTAGAGGTTATAGACCGTTTTCTGATTTAGGAATTGGGACAAGAAGTTTTCTTGCAAGCGCAGAAATCAGAACACCGATATTAGATACAATCCCGGGAATTCAAAACACTCCAATTGGGAAAGATCTACGATTGGTTTTCTTTAGTGACTTTGGTTATGTTGGTGGAAACCATGAGATTAATCGTTTGTTTAACAGACTTGATACAGCAGCATCTGCAGGTATTGGTATAAGAGCGAACATTCCTATGCTGGGTCCCATAAGAATTGATTACGGTATACCGATAATTAAGTCTTTATGGAATAACAAAAATATCTTTGGTAGATTTAATTTTGGATTTGCGGACAGATTTTAACAGCTAAATTAATTATCTTTTAATTATTTGTATTAATCCTTTACGTCAATGAGTGATACAATAATTTTTGTATATTTAGCTTAGCATCTATTAATTTATTTAAGGCATATTTATGAGCATAATTGGAACAGCGTTATTGCTAGGAGTACTATCTTCAGCAGGTACGAGTATGTACCTTTCTAATAATAAAAATGCAAAACCAAGTACTTTTGGAAATAGAGTAAAAAACTTTTTAACACAACCTGTTTCATCAAAATACAAACCAAAAGTTTTGAAAAAAATTGAAGAAGCAGTTGCAAATCCAGAACAAAATTCTGTTCAACCAAAAACTAATTCTGAGAAATTTGTTGCAGGTCTTAAAACTGGTCATATACTTGGAACCGCATGGCTTTCAACTACTTTGATACCATTGGTTCTAAAATTCTTTAGTGTTGATGATGATTCAATCTGGATGAAGTTGTCTAAAATAAACCTTCCCTTTGCTGCTTTAGGTGGCATTGGTTCTTTGGCAGTTGCTACATTTGGGAAAAATGATAATGTTGAAAACTCTAAGAATTTTATAGATAATTTAGCTAGGCGATTTAAATTTACAAAGGATAAAAAGGTTATTGATGTTTCAAGTGGTGTAGAACGAAATGATTTATATAGGTCATTAGGTAGACTAATTCTTCCTGAAAATATTAGATCAAGAGTTAAAAGTGCTATGAAAGATTCAACTATTCATGGTACTGGTATGCATGCAATAGGTCCACCAGGAAATGGAAAAACAAGTCTTGCTTATGGAATTGCTTCTACGATGCTTGAAGATGATGAAGAGAATAAGCTTTCTGCTGCACAAGTATGGCTTGTTGAGCCTAGTATTATGGAAGGAACTCTGGCTGATCAGGATGAGTTAGGAATGTTTACTAAAATGTTAGATGGCTTGTCAACCTCTATGGGATTTGGAAGAGTTTCAGGTGATACTGTAACCGAGAGAATTGAATCTATTGTTGCTCATGCCGTTGCACATTACAAAATGACTGGAGAGCCGGTAGTAATTTTACTAGATGAGGCTCATGAAATCTTTAAGCCAAAAGGCTCCAGAAATATGCCAAGATTTGCATTTGATGATGCTGGAGCTGATTCGTCTTTTGATACTTCTACAGTTGATCCAAATAAAAGAACAAAAACTATTAATGAGTTTGGTAAATTGCTTGAAGATAAGATAAAAAAAGAAATGTGTACAGGTGTTATTTTGCTTGCAGCTTCAAACATTGGACAAAATGAGATTACAGCACAGATGTTTAGAAGAATGCCCATGGTTACACTTCATAACCCCGGAAGAGATGAAAAAATTTGTAAGATGCGTGAATCGACTGAACATTGGTTTACAAATACTGCACTAAAAGAAAAAACCAAGAAACTCACTGATAGTGGTATAACCCTTGATTTAGTTAGTGAAAGACTTAGAGAGCTTGAAGATTCAAGTCAAACTTTAATTCCTAGAGGAAGTGAGGTCTCCTTAGCTGAAAAATCAAATATTTATGATGTTGGTTCTGTTAATCTTGTTGATGTTTATTTTAATGGTGATGAGAGTGAAGTGATTAAAGCAGGATATATAAACTTCTTGCAGGATATGAAGAGCAGAGATGTTTTATGCTTCGAACACATTGACTTTGCAATTAGAGATGCAATTCATAATTTCAATGGTGGTACTGTAGATGACTTTTTGAGGCTTGTTCAAAAAGCATTAGTAAGCTATACAGAAGAGACGTTACAGGCAAAAGATTCTGTCTTGGGGAGTGTTAAATATTACCAAAGAGTTAAATTACAAGGAAATCAAGCTTCATCAGGTGTTGCTACAGCTCAACCGAGTGAATTACTAAACAATCCAGAATTAGAAAAATTATTTACTAAATGGTTGGAGGGTAAATTTGGACCCATAACTCAACAGGTATCAGGCTATATAGAAGGGATTGTAAAAAAAGTAATCAGCCAGGGTTCAGATACAATGGGACCTCATTTAAGTAATTAATATGCTTTCTTTTGTCTAGAATCTACATCATTTTGTTAACACAGCTTCTTTAATGTAAGATTAATAAGGAAATCTTGGTGAGGAGAATTAAAAATGTATAGAATATTACTCTTAGTTGTTGCAATTAGTATTAGTTTTTGGCCTATTAACTCATATGCTCAGGGAAATACAAAATTTGGTGTGGTAGATGGGGAAAAACTTTTTGATGAATATCCTGCAGCGCAAGAGGCTACAAAAAAAATCTCAGATGCTCAAGATGAGCTTAGAGAAGCGATTGCAGAGTCAGAGAAGATTTATGGTGAGTTTGAAAAGCAGAAAAAATCAGAAGCTGAAAAGCTAACAAAGCAAAAAGAGCTTCAAACAAAAATTGATGTTAAAGCCAGGGATACAAAAAAAATGATTGAGGGTGTATCTGCCAAAATTGAACAGGACATTCTACAATCAATCAAAACTATTGCTGCTGAAAAAGGACTTGAAGTTGTACTTGATAAGAGAGCTGTATTGTATGGAGGAGCTGATCTTACTCAACCTGTTCTAGAGGTCTTAAAGAAAAAAGGTTCTTTAGCAATTCAAGGTGAAAATAAAAAAGGTTAAATAAGGATTAGATTAAGATGTCTCATTCTGTAAATAAAACTTTGCAAGAAATTGCAAATGCTATTGATGGAGAAATCAGTAGTGAGTATTCGAATATCTCTGTCACTAAATTAGCTGTTTCTCCCGAGGTTTCTGCTTCGGATGACTTAGTAATTGTTTTTGATCAGAAGTATATAAAGAATATAGCTTCAATAAAATCAAAAGCAATGATACTTCCCTCCTCACTTAAAGATAAGCTGGCTGGAGTTGTCTCTCCTGTAGTATGGGTTAAAAGACCAAGAATAGTTTTAAAGAAATTATTAGAATTGTTTTGTAAGCCACTATTCTCTCCGCCAAAAGGGCTTCACCCAACTTCTGTAATTGATCCTTCTAGTAAGATTGGAGAGAATTGTTCGATTGGAGCAAATGTTTTTATTGGACCAAATTGTGTTATTGATTCGGGCACTGTTATTAATTCAAATGCTTATATTGGATCAAATATATGCATTGGAAAAAATTGTTTAATTTATCCAAATGTTTCTATCCTGGATTACTCTCAAATTGGAAATAATGTTATTGTCCATTCTGGCACAGTGATTGGTTCTGATGGTTATAGTTATGTCACTGAAGAAGAAAGTAATTTAGAAAAAGCAAAAAAAAGAGATTTTAATTTTAATTTAGGTAGGCAAGTGCAGTGCAAAATTCCATCAGCAGGATATGTGATTATTGAAGATGATGTAGAGATTGGTGCAAATACCTGCGTGGATCGTGGGACCATTGGTTCTACTGTTATTGGTGCTGGTACAAAAGTAGATAACCTCGTTCAGATTGCACATAACTGTAAAATTGGAAAAGATTGTTTAATTGTTGGACAGGTAGGTTTTGCAGGAAGTGTAAATATGGGGGACAGAGTTATCGTAGGTGGACAGGTAGGTTTTGCAGATAATATAAATATTGGAAATGATGTCATTTTTCTGGCTAAAGCTGGAATTCATGGCACTATACCTTCAAACAGTATTTATGCAGGAATGCCAGCTACTCCTTATATGGAGCATATTAGGAATGAAAAAAACATAAAAAGGCTCCCTAAAAAACAGGAAAAACTGGAAGAGCAAGTAAAATTGTTAGAAGAAAAAGTTAAGCAGTTAGAAAGTAAACTATGCACGTCATTGCGAGGGAGTGAAACGACCGAAGCAATCTCAAAAACGTGAAATTAGTTGTAAGATTGCTTCGTTGCTAATGCTCCTCGCAATGACACTAAGATGAGAATGAAGAAAATAGTTATTGTAGTTGGCACTCGCCCTGAAGTTATTAAACTTGCTCCAGTATATCTCGAATTGAAAAAAAATAAAAAATTTAACCCCATTCTTATTAGCACTGGTCAACACAAAGAAATGGTAAATGAAATGTTTAAATGGTTTGGTGTTAAAGAAGACTATAATCTTAATTTAATGCAGAAAAACCAAGCTTTACCTGAACTTACAGCAAGAGTTTTAGATAAAACATATAAATTATTTTCAAAGATTAAGCCAGACCTGGTAATTGTTGAAGGAGATACTGCTTCAGTTATGTCAGCAAGTTTAGCTGCATTTTACTTGAAAATACCAGTTGCACATGTTGAAGCTGGCTTAAGGACAAATGATATTTATAATCCTTTCCCTGAGGAAATGTCCAGGAGAATGGTTTCACATCTTGCAAGCATTCATTTTGCACCTACAAAGCTAGCCGTTATAAATTTGAATAAAGAGAATATCTCTAAGAATGTTTATATGACTGGAAATACTGTTATTGATGCACTTCAATATACAGTAAGAAAAATTAATAAATCCTTAAAATCTCTCAAAGGAAAGGACTTACCAGATTTTAAAAAATATAGATTTATTCTGGTTACAATGCATCGCCGAGAAAATCTTGGCAAAGTACATAGTGACATAGCAAAAACCCTGTTAAAAATAATAAATAAATTCCCTGATACCGTAATCTTATTACCCCTTCATAAAAACCCCAAGGTTAGAGATGTTATAAGACCCATCTTAAAAAAGCATAAGAGAGTTTTTTTAACTGAGCCGCTTGGTTATGTCCCATTTGTTTATGCTATGAAGAATAGTTATTTAATCTTGACTGATTCTGGTGGTGTCCAAGAAGAAGCTCCAAGTTTGGGAAAGCCAGTTTTAGTTTTACGTACTACTACTGAACGTCCTGAAGGTGTGAACGTTGGTTCTGCAAAACTTGTTGGAATTGATCCTAATAAAATATTTTATGAAGCATCAAAACTTTTAGCTGACAGAAATTCTTATAATAAAATGGCAAAAGTAAAAAATCCTTATGGAGATGGTAAAGCGGCTAAGAAAATTGTAAGAATTATAAGCAAATTATTTACTTCTTAGGTCCTCGTATTTTAATTGTCTTTTGAGTTCAGTTTCAACATTGAATTGGACAAGTTCTAAGGCTTCTTTTGGTTTTTTATTTAATCTGATTACAGTCTCAAAAGCCCTTTTTAGCTCTCTTCTGTAAAATTCATAAAACGTAGCTTGTGGGAAAAACGTAGCGTCTTTTGATTTTGCAAGATTAATAAAAACTTTTATATAAGGATGAGGATGCTTACTTACAAAATCTTCTCTGTCTGAATAAATCAATGGTGAAAACTTCCCTTGAGCAATGCAAAGTTCTTCCAGATTTTCTGGTTTCATTAGCCATGAAATAAACTCAAATGCTTCTTTTGGATGCTTTGAGCCTTTTGGAATGAGAATACAGTCTGTGTCAACTATTGTTATTGCTTTTCCGTTTTTTGTTGGCATAGGAGCTACACCCCATTTTATATTTGGAGCAAATCGTGGAATAAAATTCCCTTCCCAGGTACCATTGATTTCTAGTGCTATTTTTTCGGTGTAAAAAGGATTGTTTGGACCCTGATAATTTCCAAACTCTTCCTGAAATGTCT
>JAHFBE010000018.1:24705-38554 GCA_023250205.1 Candidatus Melainabacteria bacterium
GCACCTAATTTCTTTACATAACTTTGAGCCCAGTCCCATGCTTCTATGTTATTTGGATAGTTTGCGGTGATAACTTTCCCATCAGCTCCTCCCCATTTACCATCAAAAATTACTCCATAGAATCCAAATGCCCATGAAGGCCAACTTGGTAAGAATCCTATTTGAGTAATCTTTCCATCTTTGTTTCTTTTAGTAAGTTTATTTGAGTATCTTTCTAATTCCTCAAGGGTTGTTGGTGGTTTGTTTGGATCTAATCCCACTTCTTGAAATAAATTTTTATTCCAATAAAGAGCTGTGGCGGTAGGTGTGGTTGGTAATGCCCATGTGTGTCCATAAAGGTTTAACATTTTCCAAAAAACAGGAATAAATATATTTTCATTTATTTGATTTTCTTTGCAATATTTATCAAGGGGTATTATTCCTCCTCTTGATGCAAGCTCTGGAACCCATGCAGCAATTGAACTTATTACGTCAGGAGGACTGCCTCCAATGATTGAAAGTAATGTCTTTTTTCTGGGTTCGGATATTGTTAGCATTTTAACTCTTATATTTGAGTGGCTGGCATTGAACTTATCTACCAACTTTTCAATAGCTTTACCTTCAAATCCAGTCCAGTATTGCCAATAGGTTATTTCTGTTATGCTTTTGGCTGGTATTTTTGATGTTATTCTGAGTGGAGCAAAGAATCTCATAACGTAATTAGATTCTTCATTGCTTACTCTTCTCAGAATGACAACTGACAAAAGAATTATTGTTGTTAAAATAAAAAATCTTTTCATTTAAATATTGTTGAAAGTATTTAATCTAAACTGTATGGCTTCTAAGATGTGTTCGTCTTTAATAATATCGGAATTCTCCAGATCGGCAATTGTTCTTGATACTTTTAGTATTCGGTCAAAGCTCCTTGCTGTTAAGGAAAAGGTTTTTATTGCCTCACGGAGAATAAGCTCTCCTTTTTTATCAATTGTACAAAAATGTTTTATTTCTTTTGATGATAGATGTGAATTTGAAGAAATACTTAAGTCTTTATATCGTTTTATCTGCAAATCCTTTGCTTTAATCACTCTTTCTTTAATTTTCTCAGAACATTCTGAAGTCTTATTGCTAATTATTTCACTTTCACTTAGACGTTTTACTTCTACCTGTAAATCGATTCGATCCATTATAGGTCCTGAGATTTTAGCTTGATACTTCTTTATGATATTTAAGTTACACTTACACTTTTTTATGTTGTCTCCAAAATATCCGCAGGGACAAGGGTTACAAGCTGCTATAAGAGTAAAGTCACACGGAAAAGTACAGCTTCGTCTGGATCTTGAAATTGTAACCTCTTTTATTTCAACAACCTGTCTCAAGCTGTCAAGAACATGTTTGGGGAATTCCGTAAATTCATCAAGAAATAAAATTCCTTTGTGTGCTAGTGAAATCTCTCCTGGTTGTGGTATTGGTCCCCCACCAATTAAGCCAGCAGTGCTTATATTGTGATGTGGAGAACGAAACGGTCGAAGAGAGATCAATCCTTTTTCCTTAGTTAGTCTTCCTGCTGCAGAGTAAATTTGAGTTGTTTCGATTTTTTCTTCATATCCTAGTGGTGGAAGAATAGTATTAAGTCTTTGTGCAAGCATTGATTTTCCGCTTCCAGGAGGACCAATCATTAGAATATGATGCTGTCCACTTGCGGAAATTTCAAAAGCTCTTTTTGCAAGAGTTTGTCCTTTTACATCATTGAAATCAGCGGTGAATTTGTTCTGAGTGTTCGAATAAACAGTCTTTTTAAGTGGCACTATATCTTTAATATTGTTTATAGTATAAATTGTTTCGTTTAAGTTAGAGACTGGGTAAATGTTTATACCTTCAATAAGAGAAGCTTCAGAAGAATTCTCTTTTGGAATGATTATCCCAGATGCTTTGTTGTTCTTTGCATGAATTACAAATGAAAGGGTCCCGTTAATAGATCTTACTTTTCCAGAAAGACCAAGTTCACCTACTATATATAGATTTTCCAAATTTTGTTTGTTAATGACGGATGGTTCTATGCAAGCTAACACGCCAATAGCAATTGGGAGATCATAAGTAGGTCCAGCTTTTTTTGTATCAGCAGGAGCAAGATTAATTACTATCTTTTTATTTGGGAATTCTAAGCTGCTGGATTTAATGGCAGCTCTTACCCTTTCTCTTGACTCATTAATAGCTGTATCGGGTAATCCAACTAAGATAAAATTTGGAAGTCCACTTGACAGATCAACTTCTATTTCAACAGCATATCCATTTACACCAATAAGCCCACAGGAGTTAATTTTTGAGTAAATGCTTTTTGATTCAGCTTCAATTATTTCATACTCTTTTGTTGCTTCCATTTGACGTTATTAAAACATTTCAATGCTTTAATTCTTGTAACCAACGGTTACATTTTACGAGTATGAGAAAAAATTAATTATTTAGTGTAACCAGGAGTTACAATTTAAAAGCCCATGGCAAAAGTTCTTCAATAGTTGTTACACCCATATTATCAATTATTATTTTTGTCTTTGATTCGCAATAATCAGAGATTAGTTGTAGTACATCGCCAGATGGGTATCTTACAAAAGGAAAAGAAAAAATAATTGTTTTTATTTTGTTCTTTTTCAGCAATCCACTAGCAGTATAGGTTCCAAATACTGCTTTAAGAGGCTCTACTGAGCTACCAAACGCACTGCTATCTAAAGTTGATGCTGAAAATTTTTCATTACTATTTTCAAGGAGCATTGCAACGCCATATTTTTCTTTTGAGAATGGAACGTGAGCATTATGCAAAGCAGTTCTTGCTAAATCTAATGTATCCATTTCATCCAGGGTTAATGTCTTTAATTTGTTTTGATCTAATAATGGGTGTGGTAAGAGTTCTTTTGATGTAAATGTCCTTTCATGTCCATCAAGTAAAATGATTCCTTTTGGATCTAACTTTTGTAAGATAACATCTCTACATGCTCCGCAGGGAGTTAAATAATTTATATCAACTTTGTCTGGCCATTTTTCTAGTGCTTTTGGAACACTTACAGCAAGCGCGATAAATTTTTTGTATCCGGCTGCAATGCCAGCAAATATTGCATTTCTTTCAGCGCATACACTTTGAGAAACAGAAGGTTCAACATTAGTCCCAGAAAAGACTTTTGGCTTTTTACTTTGGTCAATACCAACAACGACTGCCCCAACAGGAAAGTGGCTATAAGGAGACCATGTATTTGCTGATACCTCTTTTGCCAGGTATTTTAAGTTATCAAATGATAAATTTGAGCTATTTAATATCTCTTCAATCTCTTTATATGAATGTATAATTCCCTCAGCTGGCATAATCTGTTAAAATCCTTTTGTTATAAACTAACATATGGGAGTTAAAAATATAGATTAATGATATCTTCAAATGATTTTAGAACGGGACAAACAATTCTTTGGAATAACGGGATTTGGACAGTAATTGAATTCTTACATGTAAAACCTGGTAAAGGTGCTGCGTTTGTCCGGGCCAAACTTAAAAATGTTGAAAAAGGTAACGTTATAGAAACTACATTTAGAGGTGGAGAAAAAGTCCCTGTAGCAAATGTTGAAAAACGTGAAATGCAATATCTCTATAAGACTGGTGACCGAATTACATTTATGGATAATCATTCCTACGAACAGTTGGAAGTTGGAGAAGAGCAAATTGGAGACCCTGTAAAATTTTTAAAAGAAGGTACTACTGTTATGGTTGTTTTCTTTGATGAAAAGATTATAGGAATTGATCTTCCAGCACACGTTGAATTGAAGGTTGCAGAAACACCTCCTGGTGTACGTGGTGATACTGCTGCAGGAAACAATAAACCAGCAACTCTTGAAACAGGTGCTCAGGTTATGGTTCCTTTTTTTGTAAATATTGGAGATATTGTTAGAATTGACACAAGGAATAATCAATATATTGATCGAGTAAAAGCATAAATGAAACTACCCTGGGAAGAAATTGAAGAAGTAACCAAGTATCTCAAAGAAAAGGGACTTAGTGAAATTACTGTTGAGACTAAAGATGGAAAGCTTTCTGTTAAAAAAGATTCACCTGCTGTAGTCAAATCTGTTTCTCTTCCAGTATCAGAAAATGTACAAAAACAAAGTACTCTTGAGCAAGAAGCCCCAAAATCAAAATATTATGAAGCAACTTCACCAATGGTTGGTACTTTTTATATGGCTCCAAGCCCAGGTGCTGAACCCTTTATAAAAGTTGGTTCAAAGGTAAAGCCAGGAGATGTTTTGTGTATTATTGAAGCTATGAAAATAATGAATGAGCTTCCATCTGAAGTAAATGGTGTGGTTACTGAAATACTTGCAAAAGATAATCAAACAATTGAATATGGACAGGTTTTAATTAGAATTGATAATAAATAATATTGTGTGAACAAAGTAAATTAGTTAGGAGATGTATGAAAAGTAAGGTAATTAATATTTTAATTATTATGTTTCTTTTAAGCAATTGCATTGCAGTGTATAGTGAGCCACAGCAAGTAGTAAAGAAAAAGGAATTAAATATAAAACAATATAATATGATTGCTAAAAAGGATACATCTGTTCCTGACATTTCCTTTGGTGCGGATGAACCTCCAAAAGAAGAATTAATTCAGGTGTCAGTCAGGAATGATTTTGATGAAGAAATAAAAGTTAAATTTGATACAAACAGGGAGTATCCAATTGGACCTCATGAATCAATTTCATTGGGACAAAGAAAGCCAGGTAAGTATACCTTAACTATTTACAATAACAAGGGAGAGTTTGTTGATAATCTGACCAAGAATATTGATTTAAAAAACAAATTTGTTTTAAATAAAGATACTGTAACTAATTCAAATAAAATCACTGGCTTAAGTACCGGTCAGAAAGTTGCAATTACAGCTGGAGCTCTTGGTGCTGCTGCTGTTGGTGGTGTTCTATTAAATAATGCATTGCAGCAAAATAATGAACAAGAACAACCTTCCCAATATGTACCTCCTGCTCAAGTTATTGCTCCAGAACAAAATATCCCACAAGTACAAATCCCTGTAATTCCTTCTGCTGTCCAGCAAGTCGTAGTTCCTCAAGGAGAAAAACCGATTGTTCAGGACAACCAATTTGCTCCAGGTGGTATGGCAATAAAACTTTTAAATGCTAAATATCCTCAGGTGACTATTATTGTAGAAGGAGCAGATGGAAATCCGATTGGTAACAACTGGGTAATTCCAATGGTATCTCCGGAAAGAGCTCCTCAACCACTTGTATTTAGTGGCAGTAGAATTACCGTTAATCCGGATCAAAAAATAAAGGCTGTCTTGCCAAATGGATTTGAACTTCAACGATATGCATTTGAATTAGAAATAGATTTTACTGGTGATAGTTACTTGTGGATTTTGAAATAATTAATGTCATTGCGAGGAGCGTTAGCGACGAAGCAATCCCGTCTGAATTGCGCAAAATGGTTCGGGATTGCCACGCCTCACTTTGTTCGACTCGCAATGACAAATCAAACGTTTTGTGTCGTTGTTAAACTGTGTCTAATCACATCTAATATCTTTTTAGTCTGCAAAATCTCAATTTTACTGTTTTGCATTTTGGCACCCATATCTGGAATTACAACTCTTTCAAAGCCTAATTTTATACATTCTTTAATTCTATTCTCAATTTGATTTACTTGCCTGATTTCACCAGTCAAACCAATTTCGCCAATAAAAACTGTTTTCTTTGAAGGAATCACATCCTGTTTACAACTAACAATGGACATTGCAATAGATAAATCAAGAGCAGGTTCATAGCTACTTAATCCTCCTACAAGATTTACAAACAAATCGTGCTTTGAAAAATTAAATCCAACTCTGCGTTCTAAAATAGCAATTATTTGTAAAACCCTGTTATAGTCAAGTCCATTAGCAACTCTTCTTGGTGTGGTGTATGAAGTTCCACCTACTAAAGCCTGAACTTCAGCAATAATTGTTTTACTTCCTTCTACAATAGCTGAATAAGTACTTCCAGGAACAGCTTCTTTGCTCTGTGACATAAAAAGAAAACTAGGGTTTGATATAGGTACTAGCCCGCTATCCTTCATTTCAAAAACTGATAATTCATTAGTACATCCGAAACGATTTTTTGTAGCACGTAGAACTCTGAAATTATGAAATTTTTCGCCTTCAAAATAAAGAACGGTATCTACTATGTGTTCTAATACTTTTGGACCAGCAATTAAACCTTCTTTGTTTACGTGTCCAACCAAAATCGTTGTAATGTTTTTACTCTTTGCAAGGTGCAAGATTTTATTTGCACATTCTCTTACCTGACTTACATTGCCTGCTGAAGATTCAAGCTCTGGATGATAAATAGCCTGAATAGAATCTATAATCAAAAACTGTGGTTTTTCTCTCTCAATAAGTTCTATTATTGTTTCAAGATTATTTTCAGCAAGTAGTAGTAAATTCTCTCCTGGCAAATTAAGTCTTTGAGCTCTAAGCTTTACCTGGTAAATAGACTCTTCTGCAGTTACGTATGCTACTTTTGATTTGTTTGATAAATGATCAGCTACCTGTAATAAAATAGTTGACTTACCAATCCCTGGTTCACCTGCTAACAATACTAGAGAACCATTGACAAACCCTCCACCAAGAACATTGTCTAGTTCTTTATCAAATGATTTTATCCTTTGTAGGTTTTCAATATCGATTGACGATGTTGTTAGGAATGAATTCTCTGAAGGACTTAACTTTGTGCTCTTTTTACTGGTAACTTCTTCTATCAAGGTGCTCCATGAATTACATTCAGGACACTTACCAAGATAACTAGGTGAAATATATCCACATTCCTGACAGGTCCACTTTGATGTTGTTTTTGACATGGTCTTGTTTAACACGTCATTGTGAGGAGGCACAAAGTGCCGACGTGGCAATCTCCTACCGTTTTTGAGATTGCTTCGTCGCTAACGCTCCTCGCAATGACGAATCTCGTTTTATACATAATTCGTTAAATAATTAATCAATGTTCTAACCCCAACACCAGTTGGACCTTTAGGTCCATATTCATTCTCTTTATCAATCCATGAAGGTCCTGCTATATCGATATGAACCCAAGGAATATCAGAAACAAATTTTTCAATAAATACGGCACCATTTTGTGCTCCTGATTTTCCTTTTGAACCGGTGTTAATCATGTCAGCAATATCACTTTTTATTTTGTCTCTATCTTCATCATATAAAGGAAGTTGCCACATTCTTTCACCAGCTTCATTTCCTGCTTTTATGATTTTATCTGCAAATTTTTGATCGTTTGTCATTACTCCGTTTGAAGTATCACCAAGTGCTACAACGCAAGCACCTGTTAATGTAGCAAGATCAATTATTTCATCTGGTTTTTGTTTTACTACATAAGATATAGCATCTGCCAATGTAACTCTACCTTCAGCATCAGTATTTAAGATCTCAATGGTTTTTCCATTCATTGCTTGAATTACATCACCAGGTCTGTATGCTTTTCCTCCTGGCATATTTTCAGTTGTTGCTACTATCATAGTAATGGCTACCTTGGGCTGAAGTTCTCTAATAACACTCATTGTGCCAATTACTGCTGCTGAACCAGACATGTCATCTTTCATTGTTTCCATTGAATTTGCAGGCTTGAGTGAAAGTCCACCTGAGTCAAAAGTAATTCCTTTTCCTACAATTGCAATATGCTTTTTTGGCTTACCTTTTGGAGTATATTTGATTTCAATAAACTTTGGAGGCTCATGACTTCCCTGAGCTACTGCAAGGAATGCACCCATTCCAAGTTTTCGGCAGGCTTCACTATCTAAAACTTTGATTTTTAATTTGTTTTCCTTTGCAATCTTTCTTGCAATGTTTGCGATTTTTGTAGGAGTCATTGTTATAGCTGATTCAGTAACCATGTCTCTAGCAAGACTTTGTGCTCTTGCAACGATTTCACCTCTTTTTATTCCAGCTTCAATATCTTTTAATTTGTCTTTGTCAGCTTCAGCAATGATTAAAGTTTGAATTTCTTTTTTTGGCTCTTTTTTGTCTTTTGATTTAAATCTGTCAAAATTATATAAAGCAAGCTGTGAAACTTCAGTCAATGCTTGTGCCGCATCTTTTATGTCAATTTTTCCAGCTCCGGCTCCATGTAATATTGAGCAAACTGTTTTTGCTTTCTCTTTTTTTGCACAACGAATCCCCGCAGCAGATGCTTTTCTTACAGAGCTTAAATCAAACTTTTCTTTTTCACCAAGACCTACTATTACTACTTTTTTTGCAGGAATCTCTCCATTTGTTCTTATTGCAAGAGTTGAACCTAGCTTACCCTTAAACCCATCTTCTTTTATTATCTTTTTAATTAACCCGTCAAGTGCAGTATCAACTGCTCCAGTTCCACCATTTAAGGTCTTTGTGTTTTCAAACAAATTTATAATTAGTACATCACAAGGAATGTTTTCTAACTTTTGGTTTTTTAATATTACTTTCATGTTATTTTGATTTTCCCTTTCTAATACAATTCTGTAAAACCAATTTTAACCTGATGTTGAGTAATTACACTCAACGTCTTTACAGGCAATAATGAAACATATATATTGCAATGCAGGCATTCCTTATGTATAATAGTTAGTCCTTGGTGAATATGCGGCTGGAACACACTCGTTCCCATTCCGAACACGACAGTAAAGACAGTTGGCAGTGACAATATTTAGATCGCAAGGTTTTGAGAAGATAACCATTTGCCAGGGATTTATAAAGAACCTCAGAGAATATCTGAGGTTCTTTTTTTTATGAGAAGATTTATACAAAATTTAATTTTAGTTTTTGCTGAAGTTAGTAGTAAATAAAAAACCTCCGCTTTCACGGAGGCTTTTTTGTTTGTGTCTAGTCTTTAAAAATGTTTAGTGCCCTTTACCTAATGCTTTAGCGGCAGATTCTGGAGTCATTTTGCCACCAGGAGCATTATCCATTAATGAGGCACCATCTCCACCAGCTTTAGCAAAGAATGGTGAAAGATTTGGATCTGCAGATTTGTTCTTAAGTTTTGTAATTCTATCTGAATTTTTTCCAAGGCTTTCTGCAACACCAGGTAATTTATCTTTAAATTTTTCTAATGCCTCAATATTTGCAATAGCTATAGAAGGATCCATTCCGCCTTTCTCTGCAATAACTAATGTTGATCTTATATATTTATCTACCTCTTTTTTCTTAAAAGCATCGGAAAAAGAAGTTTTACCTTTTACTACTTGTTCCTCTACTTTGCCAACAAAAGCACATACTTGTGCTTGTGCAGATAAAATAGCTTTTTCATCTTTACTTAGAGCTTTTTTTGCTTGTGATACGGCTTGGTTAATTTGTTTTGCTCTGACAGATAAAGTTGATTTTCCATCGTGAATATTTAATTCTCCACCCATTGTTACTTCAAGAGCTGTTTTATCTGCTTTTTTTATTGGTAAGTTTCTTATGGATGAATTTACTAATGCTCCCTCATGTATACTTAAAAATCTTTCTAGCTTTCCCATTTCTGCCATTACCAGTTCATGAGTTGCTTTGGGTGCTAATGAACCAGGAGCTATACCTTGGAATAATAAAAACATTTAGCTTCTCCTCGTAAAATCCTTCTTGAATATTATATTAAATAGAACATTCACTTTTTATGGTGGATGCTTAGATTATGACATAATCAAATCTTAAAATGCAATACTAAATCTTAAAAGAAAATGAAACTTTATTTTAATCTTTGTAATTTTTTTAATTCATTTTATTAATTGCTTTTGCAGGTTAAAATAGTTTTGTTTTTTAATCTTCTTAATTAAGGTAAGATGGTTAAGGTCTTAGGTTAAGGAATTATGCCAGTAATAAAAACAAAAAATGATTTAATCGAAAATTGGTTAAGCATTGCAAGAGACAAAAAGACTAACTCAGAGCAGTTTCGAGCTGCTATGGACAATATTGCACTTTTATTGTTTGCAGAAGCTATAAATGATGTTAAGGGTTTAAGTTCAAGAACTTACATAAAAACTCCATTAAAGAAAATTCAAGTACGATATCTTGAGCAAAAAAATATTTATCTTATTCCTGTTTTAAGGGCTGGACTTTCAATGTTGCAGGGTGTCAAAATGCTTGTCCCAGAAGCAAAAGTTGCACATGTTGGCTTGTATAGAAATGAAACTACACTTGAGCCGCATTGGTATTTGGATAAATTGCCAAAAAAAATTACAAAGCGTTCTACATTCTTTATTCTCGAGCCTATGCTTGCAACAGCAGGGACTATTAATCAAGTTATCCAAAGAATTATAATTTTAGGCTCTGTCAAAATAGTTGTAATTAGTGCACTAATATCAGAGCAAGCAAAGAAAAAATTAGAACAAAGATACCCAATGATCAATTTTTATGTGGCGGCTATTGATCCTATTTTAAATCACAAAGGATATATTGTTCCTGGATTGGGAGATGCTGGTGATAGGGCGTTTAATATGTGATGTTGGGGCCGACCTGTGTGCCTGCCCGATTAAGGAAAAAAAATGAACAAATCAAAGATAGAAAATGTTCGTGCTAGAGAAATCTTAGACTCAAGAGGAAATCCAACTGTTGAAGTAGAAGTAGAGCTTTCAAATTGTAATATTGGAAGAGCTGCTGTTCCATCTGGAGCAAGTACTGGTGCATTTGAAGCCGTTGAATTACGAGATGGAGACAAAAAAAGATATTTAGGAAAAGGTGTTTTAAAAGCTGTTCAAAATGTAAATGAAATTATTTCTAAGAAATTGTTGAATAAAGAAATTGATTTAAGTGTAGAAGGGCAAAAAGAAATTGACGGTTTGTTGATTTCTCTTGATGGAACTAATAACAAAGCAAAATTAGGTGCAAATGCAATATTGGGTGTGAGCCTTGCCTTGGCTCGTGCGATTTCAAATTCACTTCATAAGCCTCTCTATAAATTTCTGTCTCAATACTCAACACTCAATACCCAACACTTTATTTTGCCAGTTCCTATGATGAATATTTTAAATGGTGGGAAACATGCATTGGATTCTGTAGATCTTCAGGAATTTATGATTATGCCTATAGGAGCTCCTTCATTTTCTGAAGCTGTAAGATGGTGTGCTGAAGTTTACCATGTACTTAAATCAAACCTTCATTCTAAAGGAATGAGTACTTCAATTGGTGATGAAGGTGGTTTTGCTCCTTCTTTAAAAGCTAATAATGAAGCAATTGAAATAATACTTCATGCTATTGATAAAGCTGGATTTAAGGCTGGAAAAGATTTCTTTATTACCATTGATGCAGCTTCTACAGAGTTATATAAAGAAGGGAAATATGTTCTTCCAAAAGAAGGGAAGATCCTGACTCCTGAGCAAATGGTTGATTTCTATGCGAAATGGGTTAATGATTATCCAATCTTTTCCATTGAAGATCCATTAAGTGAAGATGATTGGAGTGGGTGGTCACAGATTACAAAAACTTTGGGAAATAAAGTTCAACTTGTTGGGGATGATCTTTTCGTTACTAATGTTGAAAGATTAAAAAGAGGGATTGAAGAAAAGTGTGCAAATTCGATTTTAATAAAACTAAATCAAATAGGAACGCTTTCTGAAACTCTTGAAACCATGGAGTATGCAAAGTCTAAAAATTACAGCTCTATTGTAAGTCATAGAAGTGGCGAAACTGAAGACACTTTTATTAGTGATTTGGCGGTTTCTACTTCATGTGGACAAATTAAAACTGGTGCTCCAGCCAGAACAGATCGTGTTGCAAAATATAATCAACTTTTGAGAATAGAGGAAGAGCTTTGTAAAAATGCTGTGTATGGCGGAGCATCTTTGGCAAATGTTTGCAATGTTAAATAAGGATTCTGTTTTTATATGTCATTGCGAGGAGCCCATTCGCTTTGCTCAGGGTAAACTCCAGCGACGAAGCAATCCCCAGAACGTTAGGAGATTGTTGCGTAGTTTCTTTTCCGCCCAGGCGGATCCGTCCTTTGGCGGACAGAACCTCTTTGTAATGATGGGTATTGTTGTTTTATTGTTTTTTACACCAAATTTTTCATCTGCCCAAAACGGTCGCCTTCTTGAAGATGAAAAAAATAATATAGAAATCTACGATTCAGCAAATAAGGCTGTTGTTAATATAACGACTAAACGGTTGCAGGTTGATGAATTCTTTTTACTTGCGGTTCCAGCTGAAGGAAGTGGCTCGGGTTTTGTGGTTGATAAGCTTGGACATATAGTGACTAACTATCATGTGGTTGAAAATGCAAAAGACTTGGTTGTTACTCATAATGGACAACCATATCAGGCAAAACTTATTGGTGTGGATCCTGATAATGATATTGCAGTGATAAAGATTGAAATTCCTTCAGAGAAGCTATTTCCAGCGAAGCTAGATTCTGGGGCAGAATTAAAAGTGGGGCAAAAAGTTTTAGCAATTGGAAATCCATTTGGTTTGGATAGAACTTTGACTACAGGAATTATTAGTAGCCTGGGAAGAACTTTGAGATCTGAAAGTGGAAGATTGATTAAAGGAATTATACAAACCGATGCTGCAATTAATCCGGGAAATTCCGGAGGTCCATTATTAAATAGTAATGGATATGTTGTTGGAGTTAATACAGCGATTGTTAGTAAGGTTGGTCAGAGCTCAGGAATTGGTTTTGCTATTCCGATAAAAGCAGTAAAAAAGGTTATTAAAGAATTGATTAAATTTGGATATGTTATAAGAACAAATATTGGAATACTTCAGGTGTATGAAACGGGGAGTGGACTTTTGATTACGCAACTTGAATTAAATGGACCAGCTCAGTCCGCTGGATTGCAGGGTCCAAAGCTTCTTATTAAGAGAAGTGGAGTTGTTGAGTATAGGACAATTGACAGATCTGCTGCTGATTTAATTACAGAAGTAGATGGAAAAGAAACTAGAACTTTTGATGAATTATTAGAGTATGTTGAGTCAAAGAAGGCAGGAGTAATAATTAATGTTTCTGTCATTAGGCAAAACAAGAGAATTGTTATTCCTGTAAAACTTGGAAAATTAAAGTCATCCTAGGGTTGTCCTATTAAAAATTAAACTTTTGTTAACCTTCTCTTTCAGTCTTGATTTAAATTGTAGGGGTGTACGGATTAAAAGATTTGTACAATTAAAGTGTACAAAACAGATTAGGTAAATTATAGTGAGTCATTTCACAAATAAATCTTTTATAAAAAACAGTCTACTAAGTAATCAAATCTTAGGAGCTTTTTTACTGTTTTCTTATTTTGTTGTGTACGGGATTTCTGCTCAAGCTGCTTTATATGGACTTGAGCTAATTTATTTTTTAAGTTCTATTGCATTTGCTTCTTTTATCTTTTATATAAGGGATCCAGAGGTTCAAAAAGCAAGAGCTAGAAAGGGCATTCTTTTTAATCAGATACTTGGTACGTCATTGGTTTTTGCATATCTTTTAATTTATGGAATTTCCAGTATCGCGTTGTTGCAAGGATTTCAGCTTGTATTTTTTATGAGTTCATATATATTCTTTATGTCAGTGGTTTATATAAGGGATCCAGAACGAATTAAAAAACAGGAAGAGGTTTCAGCTTCTATTACAGTTAATACTTTTGTAGAAAAGAACGCATGTCTTATAAATAATAATGATTTGAGTTGGTTGGTTAGGGAAGTCAATAGTTCACTTTCAGTAATCGTTGGGTTCTCAGAATTGTTATTAAAAAGAGAACACAGTGAAGCTGAGAAGGAATATATGATTAGAAATATTTATGAACAATCTCTTCAGATCAACAATAGTGTCTGTAAGGTGTCATCTCTAATATCAGATTCAATCACAAAACCCACAGAAACTCATGAAGTAGTAGATCTTCTTGCAGACAAGAATT
>JAHFBE010000019.1:0-18725 GCA_023250205.1 Candidatus Melainabacteria bacterium
AGCTAAAGTTTTCTGGTGACCATGGTTTATCCCAGCCGTATTTGATGCCATCATATGCACCCATTACAATGCCTGATACTCCACCAGCTACTGCACCTAGTACACCACCAGTTAAAAATCCAACTGTTTTTTGTGCTGCACCATCTTTGTTTCCTAATGCTTCAGCTGTTGCGTCAGTTCCCCAAATCCAGCCTTTTACAAAGCCTCTGGATAAACCAACAACTGGTCCTACAACTACTCCTGAAACAACCCCTGTGGTTTGTTTTAGGACTTCTGTACCTTCAGCTTTTGCTTGTGGCATGCTTATTGGAAACAGAAAGCTTACAACCAGTAAAAGTAAGAATAAATTCTTTCTCATATTTTACACTCCTTATAAAGTCTTACCGATAAGAACTTTTTTACAAGGAAGTAGTATATCACCATAAAAAATAATGCAAGTATGTTTATAAAGTTATTTAGTTTCGCAGCTTAAAATCGTTTAAATTCTAATTAATTCAAGGTAAATTTCCTATGATATACGGGAACATTTTGAAATCTATAGACCATAGACAAAACGATAAGTCCCAATGAAGGATGATACAATTTCTTTCTATGGTTAAAAAGGTAATTCTTGCATCTTTAAGAGGTTTTTGTGCTGGTGTAATCAGGGCAATTGATATTGTAAACCTTGCTCTTGAGAAGCTTGGAGCACCAATTTATGTAAGACATGAAATCGTTCATAATGAACATATAAAAAAAGATTTTGAATCCCGTGGAGTTATTTTTGTAGATGAATTAAGTGAAGTGCCAGATGGAAATTGTGTAATTTTATCTGCACATGGCTCGGAAGTTAGAGTATATGAGGAAGCTAAAAAAAGAAATCTTGCAATCGTTGATGCTACATGTCCTTTAGTGATCAAAGTACATCTTGAGATGGTTGGAGCATGGAAGAGGGGTTATAAGGTTATATATGTCGGACACAAGGGGCATCAGGAAGTAATTGGTGCTATGAGTAATTTGCCAGCTGATTCAAGTTTTCTTGTTGGCTCTGTAGAAGATGTGGAAAGCTTACCTTTACATACAGAAGAAAAAATTTTCATTGCTACACAGACTACACTTTCAGTGGATGATACGAAAGAAATAATTGAAGCTATAAGAAAAAGGTTTAAAGAAGTCCTTCTTCCTGGAGCTCAGGATATTTGTTATGCCACACAGAATAGGCAGGATGCAGTAAAAGAATTGGCGAAAGTTTCAGACTATATCTTAATTATAGGTTCAAAGAACTCTTCAAATTCATGTCGACTTGTAGAAGTGGCTAAGCTGGCAGGGACTCTTTCTGAGCTTGTTCCTGATCCATATTCTTATAAGGTACCTGAAGAGTTGTTTGGAAAAGTTGTAGGGATTAGCTCTGGTGCATCAGCTCCAGAAACTCTTGTAGAAGCTTTGATTAATAAATTGAACGCACCAGTAGAAATCCTACAATTAAAAGAAGAGAATGTGAATTTTAAGTTGCCAGATATGGATGATTTAAAGAGACCAGCTTTGGTATTGCTTGATAAGTAAAGCATTTGTCCGATTCATTCGGCAAATGCGATCCCGTGAAAGGAATCGATCCAGAGAAGCTCACACTTGTTGTGAGCTTTATAAAAGACCAGCTTTGGTATAAATAAATTATTAGTTAACCTGTGAAAGACCATGTTGAATATTTGTACTATTTATTATTTGAATGGAGTTTATCCTGTCAGATTCTACCCAAATGCAAGCTAAAAAAGTTATGGTGAAGAACATGAAAATTAATCTTGGAATCATGATGGGAATTAATACACTAAAACAGTTAAGGCTTTGTTAAATTTCTGCTTGAAAATGGCTCCAGGACTTCATCCATAGTAGTTGCTGTATGTTGAAGGGAAATATATATGTAGGTTTGTCTATCTGAATGTTATAAAAACGCGCCCTAGTGGTGAATGTTATACCAAACGTGAAAAACAACCACTTTTCCACCAAATAGTCTCCCCTGGCATATTAGGTGAAGCCTGCTGAAAAATTAATACTCCAGCCAGTAATATAATTATGCTAACAAGTACAATTATTAATTTTTTCATTAGGCTTAATACTATAATAGTTTGATTTTTGTAAAGTGGAAAACTTATAAAGAGGCTTTCTTATTATCACTTAAATTATTAATATAGATGAAAATTAAATATTTATTTAGAATATTTTTACTAACTATGATGTTTTTAACATTAATGCTTTTTAATACTAAGTAAAATCTTAGTAGGAGGTCAAAACAATGAAAATCAAAAGAGTTACATTGATTCATTCCTTTCTTATTTTTTCACTTCTACTTACTGCAAGTTTTTTAATTTCTGGGAATAATAAAGCTTTTGGACAAACCTCAAGTAGTTCTGGACAAGTCTCATCTAGTTCTAGTGGTGGCTCTGTCGTATTGAGTGACAAATTTTCTGGTATTTGGTTGGCAAAAGTAGATAGGACAGTTAGTGTAAATGGTGTTGTAATTCATGAAGGTACTCGTCCTATTAATCTTAGACTATGTTCAAAGAATGGAGAGCTAAAGGGTATTGTGGTTCACCCAGGATTTTTTACAAGAGCTCTTATAGTTAGTCAGAATGTAATATCTGAGAATGAAGTAGAAGTCGGTGTTAAAGATAGAAAAGGAAGAACAGCGACACTAAGACTTACTTTAGTAGGTGATCTTCAGTTAAATGGTGCTTTCTCAAACGGTGTTAACTTTGAGTCTACAAAGAAATCCAACTTTCGTCTTTGTGAAACATTTAGAAGATGTGACATAAACGATTTGTTTAATACTAAAGAGTTTGATAATCAAAATTAGTTATCATTCTCTAAATTTTTTCTTCTCTTAAAAAGCTACGTTGATTAATATGAACGTAGCTTCCCATTATTGGTTTTAAAACAAATGAAAATTAAACTTAAATTATTACAAAAAACATGCATATGCACCTTTCTTGTCTTTAATATCAATATTAATGTTTTACCATCATTACCAATCCTTAAAACCGATTCCTCTATTTCAAATGCATATGCTTCTGAAACAGATGAAAATAATGACAATGATGAGCATAATAACAACTATAATCATGGAGATCATAATGATCATGGCAATAAAGGCAAGCATCATAAAAAAACACTCTGTAATGATGGAATTGATAATGATGGTGATGGAACAGCTGATTTCCCAAACGACTTCAGTTGCAGCTCTCCAAAAGATAATGACGAATCTTCTCCTAAGGCAAAATGCCAAGATGGAAAAGATAATGATAATGATAGTTTTGTAGATTTTCCTGCTGATCTAGGGTGTAATAGTAATCAGGATAATGACGAGTTTAACTTAAGGAGTTCTTCAACCTCTGGCAGTACAAGCACTTCAAGTACATCTTCAACATCATCTTCTTCAAGTTCTGGGAATACAACCTCATCAGGGAGCAGCTCTTCTTCTGGTGGAAGCAGTTCATCTAGCTCTAGTTCATCATCAAGTAGCAGCTCTACTTCTGGCGGTTCTTCTGGAATAAGTTCTACATCTTCAACATCTTCTTCTTCAGGTTCTGGGAATACAACCTCATCAGGGAGCACTTCTACTTCTGGTTCTAGTAGTACAACTACTTCAAGTAGCTCTTCTAGCAGCAGCTCTTCTTCTGGTGGTACAAACACAACCTCAGGTGAATTTAGTAATGATAATTTCAACTGCCCAGATATTCAAACTTTATGCTCCCAAAATGCAAATCTTTCCTGCTCTAATTTTGACTATTCAATAATCTGTTTAAACAGTACTTTCAATTGTTGCAGAATAATTAATTCTTCTTTAAATTGTCAGCCTTCTTTCCTTATTTGTAAACCAGTAAGTATTTTCAACTCATCATCTTCAGGGCTTATCTCTAGTTCTTCTTCGAGTGGTACAAGTTCAGCACTTGTAACTATTGATGTAATAAATACACCAAAACTTCCTGATATTGTTCCACTACCTCTTGTACCAGACAAATTTATTGGCAAAGTTGGAGTTGCCTATATTGGATCTAATCCTTCATTTGAAATTCAAATACCAGAAAATAAAAGTAGTTTAAAAACTATTTCAGTTGACTTGAAGGATAAAAAAGGAACTCTTTTTACTGAAATCCCCTTTACTATTACCGATATAATCAATACTCCTAATAAATCGATTTTAGAATTAACCTTACCTGATGATATATCAACAGGTGAATCAAATTTTACTTTAAATCTTGAAAATGGTGAAAGCCTAACTGGAATAATTACAATAATTGAGTTTTTAGATATTCAGGTTCCACTTAATTTAACAACCACAAAAAATATCTCAAAACCAGTTATCTCAAGAATTAAACCAAAAGTAATGAAGAAAAATTTAATTATCTTTTTAAGAGGAAAAAACTTTATTGGAAGAGGTATTTTCTTACAACAAGATAATGAAAGGAAATTTATATTCAATCCTTCTCATAAACCACATACAGCAATAACAATTTATCCTTCTAACTTAAACATGCAGCTAGAAAAAACAGCGATTTCAAAAGGTGGGAAAAGAATAAAATTAAAATTAAAAACATCCACACGAATTAGAAAAAAAATCAACGCAGTACTAGTTATTGCAACGCCCAGGGGAATTGTATCAAGGCACTTTCAAATAAAGTAAATTAGTTTATAGCCTACTGACCTTCTGTAAACAAAGGATTACTACACTTTCCATGTACCTTAATTTTCTTTGCTGCTGTACCACTAAGTGTAGAAAGATTTATATAACTTCCTTTTGGTATACAGTTAGCAACATCAAACTGAGCTTTTAGTACTGCTCCCATTACCTTAGGATCAGACTGAGGTACTAAATTTGTCGGTAGTACAGCAACAGCGGTATCTGTTTTACTTAGTCTTTTACCTGTTAAAACTAACCTGCTAATAGTTTCTTTATTTTGTACTGTTACGGAATTAATTTCTGGAGGTTTTCCTTTTGCTGCAGTTGGAGATACATTTAAATTTCCTACAGTAGCTGTCTGTGTCGAAGTACCTGAGTTAACAACCAAATCTAAATTGATTGGATTAGATGCGGGAATATCTATTATTGCAACACCAACATTATTACTAATAAAATCAACTTTTGAACCATTTAATTTTGCTGTCAAGCCATTATGAGGTCCTGAAAAAGAAAATGCTACTGCAACTTTTCCAGGGCCAACCACGGTAATATTTGTTCCAATTAACATAATAGTGCCAAGACTAGTAGGAGCAGGAGCGGTACCAACAGTTACTGAATTTATATCTGTACTTGCCACAGCACCTGCAATCTCAGTTCCGCCAATCATATCCAGTACCATACCTACTGAAAACATAGAAGTTCCACTGGATACAGCTTCAAGCGGAATAGTAATTGTAAAATTTGGTGGCAAATCACCTGCAGTATTAATTATGCCAACACCAACTGACATACTGTCGGTTACTACAAGTGCTCCACTTACGTTACTCGTTGCAGATGAACCTAATTTTATAATGCTTGTATCAAGAGTAATTTCAACAGCAAGAGCTTGTGTACCAGTAGGGATACTGCTTACTGTTATAACTGCTTCGTTTGGTGTTACTGTCTGAGCTTTTGCAGTTATCCAGCTAGATCCAAACAAAATTAATGACATTAAAACTGTTAAAGTAAATAATTTATTGTTCATTTTTATATCCTCCTATGCTTGGAAAAGCACCTTGCTTTAACTAAATAAATTTAGCTTATATATCTTGATTATATAATTTATCTTTATTGTTATTATTTAAAAGACTTTACCCTAGTTTTTATCCTTCAGGCTTAACCCTGTTGTTAATTTTAATTAACAAAGGATATGATTTTTATCACAAATGAATAATCTTGTTTTTCTGTTTATTAAAGAAAATGATATTTTTTAATACTAGATTTTTACTAGTGCATTAGGGCACAATTTAAGTCCTCTTAGCAAGCTTACAATGTAGCTAGAATAAAAGGAGGTGAATATCATGAAAAACATAAATGTCAAAATCGTTTTGTTATTCGTGGTGCTCATTAGTTGTTTCCTTGTTTTGTACAGTAGTAGTGATGTTATTGGACAAGCACAAGATTCAACTTCTTCAAGTAGCTCTGGCTCAACGTCTACTACTTCAAGCAGTTCAGGGGAAGTTTCCTCAAGCTCCTCAAGTTCTTCTTCAAGTAGTTCAGGAATCATTGCTCTAAACAAGGATTTTACTGGCGTTTGGAAAGCAAAAGTTTCTAGATGTTTGCCTGTTCAAACTAGTAGTTCTTCAAGTTCCAGCGGCTGCATAATTTGTACTCAAGTGGTACCTGAATGTTCTTCTGGACAAACAGTTATTGCACAAACATGTACAGAATGTGCACACTGTGGAGATGTAACTACTTCAAGCTCATCAAGTAGTGGACAAGTAGTAACTTCATCAAGTTCTAGTGGTGGAGCTGAACTATGTGTAGACAGAGGTTCAAGGGTAATTACTCTTAAACTCTGTGTTAGAGACGGTAAGTTAGAGGGTGTTTTACATCAAGGTGGTGTCTTTGATAAAGCAGTTATAGACTCTCAAACCATCGTTTCTCAAGACGAAGTTGTTGTCAATCTTAAAGATAAAAAGGATAAAACAGCAATCGTAACACTAAAACTGCTTGGCACAAGACAGTTAAGAGGAACATTTGCTACTGGTGGTCTTACTTTTGAAGCAAGAAAGCTAAATTCATTTAGAGCTTGCTTTGCGCCTGGTCATGAAGGTAAGCCATTCTTTGGCAATGATAACAACGATAACGATAATAATGATGACAATGGTAATCACAAAGGTCCAAACCATGATGTTCCTAATGGACCAAAGCATGGTCCACCATTTGGAATGAGTGGTATGGACAATAACTAGATCAAGGTTAAATTAATAGAAAGGAGGAGTTATGAAAAAGAATATTAGTCTTATGCTAATTACGGGAATGTTACTTTTATCTTCTTCTTTGACTTGTGCATTTGCTCATCATGAAGTTAGAGAAAGTAAGGTAAGGGATTCAGCAAAAGATTGTGAGTTCTTATATCTGTTGAAAGAAGATGGGATTGAAAAGCTCAGTCTTCCAAACTTTACTTCAATTTCATCGGTAAAACTTCCTGCTCTTACTAGAGCTAGAAGCATTAGTATTGCTGGTGGATGTAGCGATCCTACTGAAACAATATTAGTGTTTGCAAAGCAAAGGAGTAATGGTGATAAGGATGTTTTGCTTTCTTATAATGAGAACTTACAGCTTGTTGCACAATTGACTATCAAAGAAAACAACGACGATGATGATGATCATCATGACTAGATAGTTGACATCAGGGGGTTAAATCTGATTTTTGGATTCTAACCCCCTGATTCTTTTGATTACTTACCTTTCAATGCTTGAGAAATCTCTCCTAGAGCAATTGACGAAGTTAAATCTTAAGCATGGTGCAGAAGCTTTATTCTAATTCTTGAGTTGGAGATTGCTGCTTAACAAAGTTTGGATATTGCCTTGCAGGGTTAATATTTGGACAAGGATTATCTTTTTTATTGCTTCAAGTGTAGATTTTTCCAAAAGCGAAAAACCGGAACGTCAGTAAGTGAGGCATCTAAAAGCGAAGCATTTTCTTGAAAATGCGGAGCGCTATATAAAAACTCGCGCCCTGTAGGACTTGAACCCACGACATTTGGTTTTGGAGACCAACGTTCTACCAACTGAACTAAGGGCGCATTTCAGAGAATCAGAGTATCAGAGAACATGAGAACTGGTTAGAACATAGTTATATTTTCGCATGACTTTTTAAGTTCCCTGTGATTTACACAGTAAATCCTATTTAGTCAAAAGTAATTGCTAATAGAATCTTCAATAACGTGTCTGAAGCCTTATAAAAATATACTTTACTTATTTGATGTTTACATTAGATATTATCCGGGCAATTCATTTATAATGTTAATTCTGCTTTTATCGACCCAGATGATTCTCTAATTTACTGTAATAGATTAGAATATACTGGAGGTTAAAAGTTATAAAAGCGATTATGGCAACAGTTGTGAGTGAAAAAGAAGCAATAGAAGAAAAGGCCGAGATAAAGGCTGAATCATTTAACTTTCTGAAGTTTCTTCAGGAAGTTAGAGTTGAATTCAATAAGATTAGCTGGCCTTCTAAAGATCAAGTAACTAAAGAATTTATTTCTGTATTGTTATTGGTTTTTGTAATTACGGGTATAATCTTTTTGTTGGATAAGATTTTCGGGATTATTTCTAATTTCTTTAGCGGGAGACTTTTCTAAAGTAAGTAAATATGCCAAAGACAAAACAAGCACAAAAAGCACTAAGTAGAAATTGGTATGTTGTTCAGACTGCTTCAGGGCATGAGAATAAGGTTAAAGAACATATTGAAAAAAGAATTAAAACTTTAAATGCTGACGATAAGATTTTTAATGTTATTGTCCCTGAAAAAGAAATTACAAAGATTCATGATGGTAAGAGAGTTGAGAAGAAAGAAAGAGAATTTCCAGGCTATGTATTAATCGAAATGATTATGGATGATGTTGCATGGAGAATTGTAAAAGATACTCCCGGAGTTACAAGATTTATAGGTGCAAATAAACAGCCATTGCCAGTTCCACCATCTGAAGTCAGAAGAATACTTAGAAAGAGTCAGGTGTTTACTAAGACAAAAGAAGGTAAGAAAGTTATTGATGTTGTTGTTGGTGAATCAGTAAAAATTCAATCAGGACCATTTGAAGACTTTATTGGTGAAATTACTGAAATAAATGAAGAAAGAGAAACTGTTAAAGCTCTTGTCAGTATCTTTGGAAGATCAACACCGGTAGAATTACAGTTTGATCAGATTGCAAAGTTATAATTTTGTTTATTGCTAAATTATTTTTAATATTTTTTGCCTGGATTTTATTAACTTTATTTATTCTGTTCATTTTGAATAGCAGGAAGATTTACTTTTTTTTGAAAGAGATTGAAGAAAGTTGTATCCAAAAAAGAAGAGATACTGTTCGTGCCCTTTTACCGATAGTATTTGATTTGTCCGATAGAAATAACTCATTCAAGGCAATATTAAATTTAAATAGGAGTAATTATAAAAACTATCTTTTGTCTTTAATTCCAACTTTTTTTCAGGGATTCTTTTTCTATCAATGGATTAAAGCGGGATTTAGATTAACAAGAAAAGTGTTAAGATAATTTGTATTAAGTGCTTTTTTGAATAACCAGGGAATCTAATATTGGTAGGTTATCTTGTTTCATTCTTTGATAATAATATTATTTCCCTTCAAAGCATAGTTAAAAATAGTATTTGCAGTGGTATAATTACAACGTAAACATTAAGCCATACGGGCTGGAGTTTCTAAAACTTCCAGCTTTTTCAGTTTAAATGGAGGGCTTAATCGAGGATAGATGAAGCAAAATAAAAGAAACAGAAAAATTGTAGATATAGCAGTATTGAAAAAACAAGAAGCTTTAATTCATCCTGTTTTAGAAAAAGTTGTAAAGGCTCTCGGTTTTAATTTATTTGAGATTTTATTTGTTCGGGAAAATCAGGAAAACTATTTAAGGCTGACAATTATGCATGAAGATCATCCAGTTTCTACAAATGATTGTGAGATTGTTAGCAAATCTGTCAGTAAAGAATTGGATTCTACGGATATGATCCCATTTTCATATATTCTTGAAATCCAAAGTAAAGGAATTGATGAAGTTATTTCTCCATCACTAAAGCACGAGTTTATATTGGAAAAAGTAGGTTTAACAGTAAGATCTTAGGAGGAAAATGACCTATGTATAAGATAGGAACACAGTTGCTGGAAGCAGCAGAACAACTAGAAAACGAAAGGAACATCCCAAAGCAAGTTTTTATCAATGCTATTTGTGATGCTATTCTTGCTGCATATAAAAGAAAAGTACCCGATCATAATGTTGAAGGAGTTCATACACAATTTGATGAAGTCTCAGGTGAGATAGGTATTTTTGCTCCAAAAACAATTGTTGAAACTGTTACAAATGAATATCGTGAGATTGCAATTGATGAAGCAAAAGAGCTTTTACCTGATGTAGAGCTTGGAGAAATACTTGAGCTTGATGTTACTCCTGATGACTTTGCAGAATATGGAAGAATTGCAGCTCAGGCAGCAAAGCAAATTATGACTCAACGCTTAAGAGAAGCTGAGAAAGACTTAATTAAGCAGGAGTTTGTTGGTCGTCAAGGAACAATGATGACTGGGCAAATTAAAAGAATTGAAATCCTAAATAATGGAAAGCCAAATGTTGTTGTAGATCTTGGACGTTTTGAAGGACATATTCCTCCAAGAGAACAATTGCCTGGTGAAACTTATAAAGTAGGTTCAAGAATCAGAGTCTATGTTAAAGAACTTAGAGAGTCAGGTAGAGTACCTACAGTTGTAGTTTCTCATACAAATGAAGAGCTTGTCAGGGAAATGTTTGAACTTGAAGTCCCAGAAATTGATGATGGTACTGTTGAAATAAAATCAATTGCAAGAGAAGCTGGATATAGAACAAAAATAGCAGTTCATTCAAATGATGCTGATATTGATCCTGTTGGAGCTTGTATTGGAAGTAGAGGAGCAAGAATTCAAAATGTTGTCAGTGAATTAAAAAATGAAAAAATTGATGTAATTCGCTGGTCTCCTGATCCTATTGACTTTATTTCTAATGCTCTAAGCCCTGCACGTATCACAACGGTTGCATTATATGATGATCCTGCTGGAAGACGAGCTGAGGTAATGGTTCCAGATGATCAACTTAGTCTTGCAATTGGAAGAAATGGTCAGAATGTCAGACTTGCAGCAAAGCTTACAGAGTGGAAGATTGATATAAGAAGTGAAAGTCAGATTAAGGATCAACCATTTGGAGTTGGGGCTACTACTACAGTAGTAATTGAACAAAAGGAAAAAGAGCAGAAGGAAAAATCCGAAAAAGCTTCTTCTGGTACTGATAGTAAAGAAAAAGAAGAAGAGCAAAAGGAAACAGTAAATCAGGAGGGATAAAATCAATAAACGACTTCCAATTAGACAGTGTATTTCATGCCGCAAGCAGTTAATGCGGGATGATCTTATACGTTTGACTAAAATTGAAAATGAAATTTTAGAAATTAAGGAAGTTATTGTTAACCCTGACAGATTTCAACTTGGTAGATCTATATATTTATGCAAGTCAGCACAATGTATAAATCTTGCCATAAAAGAAAAAAAGATTCAAAAAATGCTAAGGACATCAACTGAAAATATTGAGAAGGTTATTTCTAGTCTAGAAAAAACTTTTAGTTCTGCCTCTAATATATCAGTCTTAGATTCTAGGAAGGCGGTGTTAGCAAGATGACAGTAACTAAAGCTCGTATTTATGACATAACAAGGGTTGCCACATCTGATGAGACCGATCAGAAGATTCGCAAACAAAAGCAAACTGACTTAACAAAGCAAATTATTTCTATATGTGAAGAGCTTGGATATCATGTAAAAAGTGCATCCAGTTCCGTTGATGATGCTTTAATGGAAAAAATAGTTGCTACCTTACAAGATCGTGGTATTAAAATTAATGTTAATACTATTGCCAATGAATTGAAAGAAGAAAAAAAATCAAAATCTTCAACTCCAGTAGTACAAGAGCCTGTAGCACCAGTAAAAAAGCAGTTAAAAATAATAAGAAGAATTAAACCTCCTTCAGCTACTGAAGAAAAACCTATTGAAACCTTGGTCTCTGAGGTAAAGGAAGAAAAATCAACTACTCCATTAAGTGCTTCAACAGTTAAACCTGAAGTTCAAAATATACAGCAAGCGACTCCTTCAGTTCAACAAAAAAAAGAAGAACCAAAAATAGTTACACCACAAACCATAAAAACGTCTTCTACTACCAAGAAACAAATATCACCAGAAAGTATTCCAATACAGCCTTTTCGAGTAGCTAAGCCAACAATGGTTCCATCAATGATGGGAAGAACTAAAAGACCTGCCAGAACATATCAACAAAAAGAGAAAAAAGAAAAAGAGCCTGAAGAGATTGCCTCAGCTGCTAAGCCAACAATTGTTGTGATACCTCGAGCATTAAGTGTAAAAGAGCTTGCTGACAGATTACTCTTATCAGAGTCTGAAGTCGTCAAAAATTTATTTGCTAAGGGAATTATTAAAACAGTTAACCAAACTATTGAGCTTGAAGTGGCTGTAGAATGTGCAAAATCTCTAGGCTATGAAGTTATTACAGAAGAAGAAAAAGAAGAAAATAATTTACAAGCAGACATTTCATTGGAAAAAGAAGCTGATTTATTACCACGTCCTCCCGTTGTAACTATTATGGGTCACGTAGACCACGGAAAAACTTCTTTACTTGATGCTATACGAGAAACAAAATTCAAAATTACTGAGCAGGAGTCAGGTGGAATTACACAGCATATAGGTGCTTACCAGGTTGAAGTTATTGATTATGATGGAAGAAAGAGAAAAATTACATTTTTAGATACTCCTGGTCATGAGGCATTTACTGCTATGAGAGCTAGAGGTGCTCAGGTTACCGATATTGCAATTTTAGTTGTAGCTGCGGATGATGGAGTTATGCCTCAAACTATTGAAGCAATTAACCATGCTAAAGCAGCAGGTGTTCCAATTGTAATTGCATTAAATAAAATTGACAAACCAGAATCACAGCCAGATAAAGTCCTTGGACAATTGACCGAACATGATCTTTTAATAGAAGATTATGGTGGTAAAACAGTTTGTTCGAAAATCAGTGCAAAGAAGAGATTGAACTTGGATGATCTTTTGACAAAAATTACACTGGTTGCAGATGCTGAACTTACAAGTAAATTAAGAGCAAATCCAAACTCAGTTGCAGCCGGTGCTGTTATTGAAGCTCAATTATCAAAGGAAAGAGGACCTATTGCTCACTTACTGGTTCAAAATGGAACGATGAGAAAAGGTGATTGTCTGGTTGCAGGGAAAGTAGCAGGTCGTGTTAGAGCAATGTTTGATGATCACGGTAGAGAAGTAAATGAGGCTCCGCCATCTATGCCTGTTGAAATAATTGGTTTACCTGATGTACCAAATGCTGGTGATACGTTCCAAGTTTATAAGACATATCAGGAAGCAAAAGAAGTTGCAGCTCAAAAATTAATTCAGGAAAAACATAAAGCTTTTGGTCTTACTGATTTTGCTTTACAGGTAAAGGAAGGACAAGTTCATGAGCTTAAAATTATTATTAAAGCTGATGTGCAAGGTTCAGCAGAAGCAGTTGGAAAAGAGATTATAAATCTTTCTACAAAGGACGTTCTTGTAAGACTAGTTCATGTAGGAAGTGGAAATATTTCTGAAAATGATATAAATCTTGCAGCAAGTACAGGTGCTATTGTCATTGGATTCCATGTTACTTCTGATGCTAATGCTCAAAAAGTTGCAGCAGATGAAGGTGTTGATGTACGGCTTTATGAAATTATTTATAAAATCACTGAAGATTTGGAAAAAGCTGTTTTAGGATTACTTGAACCAGAAAAAGAAGAAGTAAAACTTGGTGTTGCTGAAGTGCGACAAATATTTACTTATGGTAAAGGAAATAAGATTGCAGGCTGTTACGTAATTGAAGGAAAAATACAGAGAAATCAAATAGCCAAGGTCAAACGTGGTGGAAAAATAATTTTTGAAGGAAAAGTTGATGGCTTGAAACGCTTTAAAGATGATGCTCGTGAAGTTCAGACTGGATTTGAGTGTGGTATTTCATTTGATCAGTTTCAGGATCTGCAAGAAAACGATCAAGTGGAATGCTATACAATAGTTGAGAAGGAAAGGACTGCTTAGGCTGGTCTAGAAATGGAGGGCAATTCCACATAAGTAATCAGTTGCTGAATTTAATAAGAGGATTTAATCATGAAATCATATAATCGTTCAGATAGAATAAGCCAACAAATTAAAAGAGAACTTTCAGAGATGATTCAAAGAAATGAAATTAAAGATGACAGAATAGGTGGAATGGTTTCTATAACGAATGTTGAAGTGTCTGGAGATTTAAGAAGCGTAAAAGTATATTTTAGTGTTTATGGAGAAGAAGCGCATAAGGTTGGAACGCTTGCAGCGCTTGAGAGCTCTGCTGGGTATTTAAGAGGTGAGCTTTGTAGAAGGCTTGGGATAAGGTTTGCACCTGAACTGACTTTTAAGCTTGATGATTCACTAGAACGTGGAGATCGAGTTACTGAACTTCTAGAAAAAATCAAGAGAAATGAAATATAAAAGCTTGTAGTTATAGACGGATGCAAAATTTATTTGGCTTTTAAATATAAACAAACCTTTAGGGTGTACTTCTCATGATGTTATTGCTATTTTAAGAAAATCAATAGGAATAAAAAAAATTGGTCATAGTGGTACGCTTGATCCTTTTGCAACTGGCGTGTTGGCTGTTGGAGTTGGTGATGCTACCAGATTATTTGAATACTTACCATCTGATAAAACTTATATTGCCGAAGTTACTTTTGGAATTGGTACTGATACAGATGATATTACTGGAAAAATTATAATGAAATCCGACAATATTCCTTCTTTTGAAGAAATAAAAGATAAGTTAAAAAGATTTTCAGGCAAAATAAATCAAAGACCACCTGCTTACTCAGCTGTAAATATTAATGGAAGAAGAGCTTATGATTTAGCCAGGGAAAATAAAATTTTAACAAGTGATCTTAAGGAACGAGCAGTAGAAATTTATTCAATTATCGTAGGAGCTTACAATTGTAAGCCCTTACAAGGTATATCCACGCTAGATCTACAAATTCATTGTTCCGCAGGTACTTATATAAGATCAATTGCCAGAGATCTTGGGGAAGTGTTAAGTACTTCTGCTACATTATCAAAACTTAAAAGAATTAAGGTCGGAAGCAAATTTGTAATAGAGAAAAGCCTCGACCTTGAATTAATAGATAAAAACACTGTTTTAAATCATCTTATTTCGCCTGAAAGTATAATAGAGCTTGAATGTTTGAGTTTGAATCCTGTTGAGGAAGAGCATATTGTGCATGGTCGGGAAGTTACAGTGTCATTTGTGACAAGCAAAAGTAAAAACTTACAAATCTTAAATAAGGATGGTAAATTAATCGGTATTGGGTTTTTAACAGAGAGTGGTACCCTTAAGCCAAAAAAAGTATTTTTAAATGTGAAAGGATTTTCAAATGTCTAGACCCGAGCTTCCAAGATTCAAAGTAATGCAAATGGTGCTGCTCCCTCAGTTAATCATGTTTTTAATTTCAGCAACATGGATCTTCTTTTTCCCAAAAGACAATGTTATACAATACTTTAATTTTAGTTTGCCAATTTTATTTCAAGGTTTATTGACTGGCTTGGGACTTGCTTTAGCAGGTTATGGTTTTTATCGCTTTGCAAAGAAAACAAAGAAATTTTATGCAGCTGTTGAGCTTTTTGAATATGTTTTATCTCCGACATTTAAAAACCTAATATTTATAGACATTGTTATATTGTCACTGGTAGCTGGTTTTAATGAAGAAATCTTTTTTAGAGGACTTCTATTTCCTAAAGTTGGATTAATCCTGTCCAGTCTTGCTTTTGGAGTACTACATTTCCCGGGAAAAAAATACTGGATATATGCTGTATGGGCTACTGGTTCGGCTGCACTATTTGCTTATCTCTTCTTTTTGTCAAACTCCCTTTTAGTGCCAATTATAGGACATGCAGTAAATAATTTAATTGGAATGATTCTCTTAACCAGAATGGCTAATAACAAAAGAATTTAAAGTATCAATATTCTACTCTTCCTGTTCCTCTACTAATTCATAAAGCTCACTGGCGATTTCTTCTAAACCGTCTACGATATCGTCATCTTCTTGAGCTTCCATTGAATCTATTGCATCACCAATTGCCATTAGTGCGCGGCCAATTGCATTTTTTAATTCACCTGATTCTAGAGACCAGTCTGATGCTATATCAACGATGTTTGATTTGCTTATTCCCATTTAAAACCTCCATTATGAAAATAACTTTTTTAATTTTTCTACAAAAATATCAATTTGTTCTTTACTATTCATCTCAGTAACCGATACAAGTATCTGATTTGTTTTATATCCATCAATTCCATTTAAGTCAAGCCCTGGCAGTATATTCTCTTTTGATAACGTGTTTATTAGCTTAGATGCGCTTATTGGTATTTCAAGCACAAATTCATTAAAGAATGGTGCCTTAAAAGCAAGTTTGCAGTTTTTAATAGTATCAGTAATTTTTGATGCCAAATAATGAGCGCGATTTAATGAAATTTCTGCAATTTTCTTTAAGCCTTGTGGACCCATATAGGCTAAGTAGACTAAAACAGCTAAAGCATTAAGAGATTGATTTGTACAAATATTACTTGTTGCATGTTCGCGTCTTATATGTTGTTCTCTTGTTTGTAAAGTCAAAGTAAAAGCTCTTTTCCCCTCAATATCTTTAGTAAGCCCGACAATCCTACCAGGTAACTGTCTCACGAGGTCTTTTAAGCAACTAATAAACCCTACATGGGGACCACCATAGTTAGAAAAGTTTCCCAACCCTTGTCCATCACCTACTGCTATATCAATACCGAGTTCTCTAGGTGATTTCAGTACTGCTAAATTAATTAAATCTACATTAGAAACAAGTAATCCACCTTTACTATGAACAATCTCAGACATTTGTGAAACAGGCTCAATACAGCCTGCAAAATTTGGATATGAAATTACTAAACAGGCGGTTTCTTCATCTATTTCTGCTTTTAACTTATCTAAATCAACAATCCCATCATTAAAATCTATGAACTTAAGTTCTAGGGTTACTCCCCAGGCATATGTTTTACAAACTGCAATTGCTTCAGGATTAATATTTTTTGCTATTAGGATCTTTTTTCTTTTTGTTATTCTACAAGCCATTAAAGCTGCTTCAATAACTGCTGTAGAACCATCATAAACAGATGCATTAGCAGCATCCATTCCAGTAAGGTTACAAATTAAACTTTGAAATTCATAAATTGCCTGTAATGTTCCTTGGCTTACTTCTGGCTGGTATGGAGTATATGCGGTATAAAAATCACCTTTTGAAATTATTTCTCCAACAACACTAGGAATATATCTGTGATAAACACCGCCCCCATAAAAGGAAATCTGTTCCAAAAGAGAAGTATTTTTGTTTGATAGCTTACGAAATTCTTCTTGTATTTCTATTTCAGATTTTCCAGTAGGTAAATTAAGATCAACATTCCTTAAATCTTTAGAAATATTTTTCAAAAGATCATCCATGGAGTTAATGCCAAGAAAATTAAACATTTCTTTGCGATCTTCATTTGTATGTGGCAGATATGGTATTGGCCTCATAGAGATTTCTAAGTTAGATTTTTTTTCTTCGTCTTTAAGTTTTTTTGCAAGGGTTTCCATAGGTAAACTTCTATGAAGGTATACTATACCTTATTAACAGTAAATAGTGAAAATTTTGAATAGTCATTCCATAATATGTTGAGTTAAGAGTATTGTATCTACTTTTTACTGGCTTATAGTTTTTGCAGGAATACCTAAAGTTGTTATATAAACAACTGCTTCATCTTCTGGAATTCCTAAGACATCATTTACAGTATCATCAAAAAATCCACCGATTCCACTTACCCCTAAATTTAAATTAATTGCAGCAATATTAATTCTTTGACCTAAATGTCCTGCATCCATATGGATGTAACGATAAGCTCTTTCACCATACTTAAATATTGATTTTGGTAAGTCACATGTATGAAATATTATGGCACTTGCTTTATATCCAAGCTCTTGACCTAAGCATAAATAGTAAATATCATCCCTAAAGTTTTTAAACCTGACTTGTCTTAAGTACCGCCCTTTTTTAGAGTAATAATAACAACCATCTTCTAATCCATCTACATCGTTAATAGCAACAAATGTTTCAACTAATGAAAGATCAAAGTACATTGGACTTGGATCCAATCCGTCAGCATAAAATAACTCTGGATGGTAAGTGAAATCTAATATGGCATTTAATTCTTCTTTTGTAAGTGGCCCACCTGTAAATGCTCTTGTAGAACGGCGCTTTAAAATGGTTGGTAATAAAGTTTTATTCCATTGGAAGCTATGAGGTTCTTCTTCAAGCAATGTCTTTGAAGAGAACTTAAACTTTTCTTCAATGTCTGGAATATTTATGTTTGGTACTTTTACATAGTTCTCAATTTTTGATCTGTTATGGAGCTGTAAAAGTCTCATTCCTTCAGGAGTTTTTGTATTTTGTGGTTCAAGTTTTGATGGCAATGCACATGGAAACTCTGATATTGTTTCCTTTTTAGACAATGAAATAATTGCCAGGGCTTGTTCTTCGTCTTCATCCAAACATAAAGTTTCATTTATGAGTTTGTCATTAAAACCACCAATTAATACTGCTTTAAAATTGCTTGGAAAACTAACCAGATCAATATTTCCTAAAATGTGCCCGGTATCCAGGCAAATTCTTCTATAAGCTCTGTCCTGATATCTCCAAGAACTTCTAAAAAATACTCCGGTTAAAATTAAAAACAAATTTCCACATTCGATTTCCGGATGATTAAAAGTGGCTTCTAATAATTTGCTTTTTACATTATTCTTTTGAATTAATACCAGTCCGTGCTTTTGTGCTTGATAATTGTAAATGCCGTCTTCTAATCCCTTATAATTGGAAGCTAAAATATAAATTTCTGTAGGATAAAGTCCGCCTGCTGATGGACTTGAGCGCATATAA
>JAHFBE010000019.1:18735-29161 GCA_023250205.1 Candidatus Melainabacteria bacterium
CGCATATAAAAAGGTTTGTCTGTGTGTGGAAGTATAGCGGTTATTCCATTTGAAAAATATAATAGTTTTGATAACTCCGCAAGTGATTTCTCTAGTTCTGTGAAATCATTTGGGAGCTTTATTCCTGTGTCTGAAAATGGATTTCTTTCAATTGGTAAGAGATAAGAAATATCGATAGTTTTTTTGTTTGGATATTCTTTAAATGTCGATGGTTGCTTATCAAGGTCTAATCTATGTTGATTTGATGCAATGCCTTCCGGAGTGTATTTAGTTTGATCGTGATAGTATTCAGCGTAGGATTGGTAAGTAGTCATGAGAATATTATACTAACGTTTGTATGTCATTGCGAGGAGCCCAAGGGGCGACGTGGCAATCTCATTTATATATAACAATTTTGAGCAGGACAATAAATTGATAGCGGTCAGGTGAGATTGCTTCGCCCGCTCAAGCGAGCTCGCAATGACACATAGTGTCATTTCCCTGCTGCAAAGATTAGCAAATACAAAAGAGCCATTCTTACTGAAACACCATTTGCAACTTGTCTGTTTATTAGTGAGTAGTTTAAATCATCAGCTAATTCTGAGGTGACTTCTACTCCTCTGTTCATTGGTCCGGGATGTAAAAGCTTAACTTCTTTCTTTGCCAGTTTTATTTTTTCATGGTCTAAACCGAATAACCGGCTGTATTCATCCAGAGATGGGATTAAACCTTTTGACTGTCTTTCCATTTGTAATCTTAGAGCCATTACTATGTCAGCATCTTTTATGGCATCTTTTAAGTTCCAATGAACTGTTACACCGTAATCTGCAAAACTTTTTGGGAGAAGTGTTGATGGCCCGCAAACATGGATATCTGCTCCCATTTTTTGTAAAAGCCATATATTTGATCTGGCTACTCTGCTGTGTAAAATATCTCCAACAATTACAATCTTTCTTCCGCTCACATTGTCTAAAATTTCTTTAATAGTATATAAATCAAGTAGTGCTTGAGTTGGATGTTCATTTGTACCATCTCCGGCATTAATCAAAGAAATGTTTTCAGGCATTAATTTTGCAAGCTGAAATGGAATCCCTGAATGCTGATGTCTTATTACTACTGCATCTGCACCCATTTGAATAAGTGTTTGCGCAGTATCCTGAAGAGTTTCTCCTTTTTTTACAGAGGATGTAGAGATAGAAAAATTTGTTATGTCACCGGACAAATATTTTCCAGCAAGTTCAAAACTGGACCTTGTTCTGGTACTGTTTTCATAAAACAAGTTAATAATTACCTTGCCTCTTAGTGTCGGTACTTTTTTGACTGATCTGGTAAGTATTTCAGAAAATGATTTTGCAGTAGTTAAAATCAGATCTATTTCTTCTTTTAACAAATCTTGTGTGGATAGAAGGCTTCTTCTGTTCCACTTAAAATCTCTTTTTTTTAAAACTTCAAAATCAATATCTTCAGGCTTTGTTGTGTTTATTTTATTTATTGTCTCTTCAGTTTCTTTTTTAATCACAGCCTGCTATCCAGATTAGTATTTATTTCTAATATATTATACAACTAAGAGATATAATACAAATTTTAGATAATCTCTTAATTTAAATCATATTGCTGTATCCCCCGGATAAAGATGCTTCTTCTAGAGCCAGGTCCCAATAGTCTTTATTTGTTTCTTTTGGATCAGGGAATTGATCAGAGTATTTATGCAAAATATTTATTGAGACATATCCATTATGAGCCGCGCGTATGAATTCTTCCCATAAATTATTTTCCTTTGTAATTCTAAATACTTCATCCCAATTTACATCAGTTTCTTTTAAAAGGTTTAAGAATGTTTCTGTTGGAGTTAGTTCTTTAACAGATGTATCTTGTTTGATTTCTTGTGTAAGAGATTTATTTGCATCTTCTTTGTCTTGGATCTGTTCTGGAGTTTCTTGAGTTGTAGGAGTTCCTTTCTCAAACAATTTAAGCCAGGTACTTCTAATGCACCATGAAGATATAGCTGGATTTAGTCTTTCTAAAATTCCCTCTAATTTAAATGTTTGCTCTGCTACTTCTCTAAGTCCTACCATTTCTGCTCCTGCTGATAGCCATGACAATCCTGGTAAAAGAGAGCAGAATACTCTACCGCTATATTTTTGAGTAGCATGAAGCAACTCTTCTGCTTTTAAAGCAGTGCCATGTAGCTTTGGATTTATCTCATCTAATAACCCTCCCCCTCTTTCCATCTTTTTATCTTCTGTTTTGTCCTCAGTCTGTTTTAAAATGCCAAATCTTGCTGCCCAGGTGCCATATCCTACATAAGAAAGTGTGTTTATAACTCGCTGTGTATTTTCACCAAACTCTTTTCCAAACAGTCTAAAGGTATCCATTGCTCTGATAACTATGTTTGGAATCAATAAAACAGAATCAACTTTTTCTATATTTGCTTTTGCATTTGTTTTATTTCTTTCATATTCATATAATTCATCAGGATCAGTAAAATCTCTCTTTAAAATCTCAGCATAATTCATTGAATCAAAAATCTGATTCTGGTTAAGCATTCCTGTTTTATAAACATTTGCTGAGCTATCAAAGAGCTCATCGTCACCTCTAAGCCATGAATAAAGCATTCCAAGAGCACCGCCGCCATAAACAGCACTTACAGCGCTTCCCATTACTAATCTGAAATGTTCATTTAAGTCATATACTGTTTTATAACCCTCAGGAGTTTTTTTGTTTTCATTTTGTTCTGGCAATGAACGCCTGCCATGAGCCCATGGTCTGTAACAAGAATAAACAACTGACCAGCAAACACCATAAACAGCTTTTGCTAATTTTCCAACTCTTTCATTTACAAGACCAACAGCTTGAAGCACAGGGGTTATTCCCCATATATATTTTGTAATAAGTAAAGGTTTGTCATTTACAGCTTTAAAAAACGGTTGTAAAGGTTTATGCAATACCTCTCCTCTTGGTTTTTTTATATTGCTCAAAGTTCCATTCAAATTAGAACTTCCGGAGCTGGCTACTCTTGTAAGTTGATCAGCAGGCATAAGTTTTTAAAAAAGTTTATTAAATCTCCCCAAAAGATTTCATTTCTAAAATAGGCTTCTTTGCTTTTAATTAGTACTTATTATCTTTGTATTTAGGTATCTTAAATAGGTAAATTCATTAAAAAATAATAATTAATATTTTCTTTTGTTTTGATCTTAAAGCTTCTTCAAAGTTTGCAGAATATTATAAGGAAATCTATAATTAGAACCTACATTAAGAAGGTTAAGAGCATAAATCTTAAAGTTCTTATATAACTATAAATACAACACCATTAAGTAAGTCTGATTAGTCTAAAAAAAATATGAAAGTTGTTTTCTTAGGTACACCGGAATTTGCAGTAGCCTCTTTGGAGACCTTGTTAAAGATTTCCTGGATTAATGTTATTGCAGTTTGTACCCAAACAGATAAAGAAGCAGGCCGTGGTAAAAAAATCCAGGAACCACCGGTAAAAAAAGTAGCTCTTCAAAATAATTTAATAGTTTTACAGTGCAAGAGAATATCAAAAGAACCAGACATAATAAAAAAAATAAAAGAACTAAATCCAGATATTTTAATTACGTGTGCATTTGGTCAGATATTAAATGAAGAAGTTTTAAACATTGCTTTTCACGGAGCTATTAATGTTCATGCTTCATTGTTACCAAAGTATCGGGGAGCAGCTCCAATTAACTGGGCAATTCTAAATGGTGAAAATGAAACTGGAATATCAATTATGAAAACAGAAATTGGTTTGGATACAGGACCAGTACTGGTTCAGGAGAAATGTGTTATTGAAGGAAATGAAACATCAGTTGAGCTTACAAAGAAGCTAAGTTTGCTTGGAGCAAATGCTCTTGTTAAAGCACTTGAGTTTATCCGAGATGGAAAAGCAAATTTTATTTCACAGGATAATTCGAAAGCCACAAAAGCTCCAATGCTAAACAAAGGATTGGGTTTAATCGACTGGAATCAATCGTCAGAAAAGATTCATAATCAAATTAGAGGCTTACAGCCTTGGCCTTCAGCATTTACTCACTTTAATGGAAAGACTATAAAAATTTTGAACAGTAGAATCGCGATTAATCGTGATTCTACTGTTGGGGCTAACAATATTCTCAGTGGAACTATTCTTGAAATATCTGATTTTATAAAAGTGCAAACAAAAGATGGATATATAAAAATATATAAATTACAACCAGAAAATAAAGGGATTATTAATGCTAAAGATTGGATTAATGGAGCGAGAGTAAAAATTGGGGATACATTTGAATGATATAGATATTTATTGTCTAAGCTGTTTTCCTGTAGCCGCCTCGCTTTGGTGGGGTAATATTTAAATCAAAAGCTTCTGCATATCTTTTCAGTGTTCTAACTGATGGGCTAATACCGTGACAAATCCTCTTATAAAGGTCTCCCAGCTCTTCATATGTCAAAGAACCATTTGCTTCAGTTAAATCTTTTGCTTCTTTAAGGACTTGTAGCATGTATTTGTCTGCCATTGCTTCGAGAACAAGTTCAAAAGTCTCTGGATACCTCCTTAATAATTTTCCATGAAAACTATCTGCTGGTTCTGTTAAAGTGGCATTGATGATCCCTATTACTACGCCACGACTATAATGGCATTCTAGTCCTGGAGCATTAATAATTTTAAGTAACTCTTGCTTATTACTAGTTTCAATTTCCTCGCTTGTTTCTAATGGTTTATATCCAATACGAGGCAGTAATGCTGATATAACTTGTTTTGGAACACAAACCCCATTATCAATACTGTCAAAGATGATTTTTATTTCTGTAGGTTTAACAAACCATCCTTTAGTTGTTGATTCACTCTGTTTAGTTTCTCTTTTTGTCAGTTGAATTAAAGTCAATAATTTTTCCCCAAGAGGTTCTTTATAAGCAGGAAGCTCTCTGCTACGGGTTAGTTTTAATTCTTTTATTAATTCACTGTTAGTGTGGGGAATTCCATACTCATTATCAGTTCCTCTAATTAAAACTAGTATTTGTTTCTCTTGTTCAGAAAGCAGATCTTCACAAGCTATTACAAATCTAAGGTCTTCTTGTGAAAATGGTAAATGTTTTTTACTTGCTGTATTTGATAGTAGATGATATACGGGATCTGCAAGGCATTTGAAGCTTTCCTTTGGAAATTCTCCTGAGGCTATCATTTTTTCGTAAGGCTCTAACCTTTTTGCAATATCACCTAAAATCTGAGATATCCTGGATTCAGAAACCTCAAAAATCTCTCCTATTTCTTGCATAGTTTTTTCATGTTCTTTTCCTGTAAGTCCATAATATAAATCAAGCATTATCATTTCTCTTCTGCTTAAAATGTTTCCAAGATGATAAATAGGATGATCCTGCTTTGGAAATGTATAACCAACTAATGGTGGATCCGTTACTTCTGTTAGATCAAGACCAGCTTGTCCGATAAGTATGTTGTTAACGGTTTGATTAGAGTTAGGCAAGTTGCTTGAAAGTGAGATAGTTCTTGGTCTTTTTTGTTCTCCATGACGATCTATGCCTTGTTGAGCCAGTTCACTTCTTATTTCATCCTTCATTGCTCCAAAAATTCTTTTTCCTGCATAGGTCCAAAATTTTACTCCACGACTAAAATCAAATTTTTCAGCTTTGTCAAGAAGAACGAGTCTTCCAATTTGTGTGAGCTCGTCAGTGGAAACTCTTGCTTTGTTTCCTGAAAGTCTTTTTGCAAGAGTTTTTATATCACCTTCAAACGTATCTATTAGTGCTTGTGCAAGGTTATCTCTTTCTTTCTTGTTTTGTGAATTTCGATATTTGAAAACTAAAGATATTATCTGATCCTCATCAGTATCTATAGAACAATACCCTACAGGCAAAGAGAGAGTACTTTGGTGAATTATTATTGACATATGATTTGCTTAAATAGTTATAACGTCACAAGTATAATAACTTTTTATTATTAACAAACCTTTAAAAAATTAATTGATCATTAAAATTCTTATATTACACGTATAATATAAATACAAACGGGGGATACAAAAAATGCTCACACTATTATGGATAACTGGAATTCTTTTAATAATTCTTCCACAGCTTTGGGTTAGAAGTATTCTAAGTAAATATTCGAAAGAACCTTCTTCTATAGGTAAAACAGGTTCAGAAATTGCAAGAGATATTTTAAATAGAAATGGTCTTGGTAATGTAACTGTAGAAATGACGAGTCAGGGTGATCATTATGACCCTCAGTCTAAAGCAGTCAGATTATCTGAAAACTTTTATCGTGGTACGTCACTTGCGGCAGTAACTGTAGCTGCACATGAATGTGGACATGCTATCCAGGATGCAGAAAGCTATGGATTTATGAGATTTAGAACAGCAGTTGCTCCAGTGGTTAGGATTTGCCAGTTTGGACCAATGTTACTAATGTTTAGCATAATGCTAACAGCATTTCTTGCAAGCCCAATCTGGAAGTTAACAGCAATGATTGGATTATTTATGTACATTGGTATTTTCTTATTTCAGGTTATAACTTTGCCTGTTGAATTGGATGCTAGTTTTGCACGTGCAGTGCCTGTTCTTGAAGGTTCAGGATATATTTCCCCTGATGAAAAAGAAAATGCTAAGAAAATCCTTCAAGCATGTGCTTTTACTTATATTGCAGCCGCATTATTTAGTTTAATAGAAATCCTTCGTTGGGCAATAATTTTGTTTGGGAATAGAAGTAGGGATTAATCTGCATCCAACTCTAAAATAATATCTTCGTCATCTTCCTCATTTGGCTGAACTTTGACGTTTCTTGCACCCTTTTTCTTCTTTGATTTTTTTCTTTCTTTTAAAATTGAATCATTGTCTGTGTCAGCTTCTTCTATAGAGTCCGTATCGCTTTTGTTTGATTCTTCAGTATTGCTTGCAAAAGCAGGGCAAAAAACAATACATAGTAACCCAGCTAAAATGATTTGAAATATTTTTTTCATTAATAGTTAAATTTTATTCGTTGCATTGACTAGAATCACTGACTAATTCGCATCCACCATCGGAACATAACTTATATTCTTCTGTTCCAAGATTAGTGGTTAGTACTGCACAGTTTCCATTTGTAGTACATGAGCCAGGAGCTCCGCTATCAGTGTGAATCTGGCAATATTCTTCAGGGGTCATTGCAAATGTTCCTAAATTGCAAAATGAAAGTGCTAGAACTGTTGCAAGAAATGCTTTAATTATATTTAGCATATGAAATGTCTCCTTACTAAAGGACCAAGTACTATATAGACAAAAGTTTTAAAGAACTAACAAAGATTGAGTTAACATTCGGTTAAAATAATTAGCCTTTTTATCCCAATATGACAATGATCACAGAATTTTTTCTCAAAATCAATGAATTTTTATACATCAAATGGTGTAGAGTAGCCTATTCCCATTCAATGGTGGCTGGTGGTTTTGAAGTGATGTCATAGACGACTCTATTTATACCGGGGACTTCATTGACTAATCTGGTGCTAATTTTTTCTAAAACTTCATACGGTAACTTTGCCCAGTCAGCAGTCATGCCATCTTCACTTGTTACTGCTCTTAGTACGATTGGGTTTGAATATGTTCTTTTATCACCCATTACACCAACACTTTGAATGGGTAATAAGACTCCAAAAACCTGCCATATAGAGTTGTATAGACCTGATTTATTTATTTCATCTCTAATAATAGAATCAGCTTCTCTCAATTTGTGAAGCTTTTCTTCTGTAACATCTCCGATAATTCTTATTGCAAGGCCTGGACCTGGAAATGGATGTCTCTCAATGATTCTCTTTGGAACACCAAGCTGTCTGCCTACTTTCCTGACCTCATCTTTAAAAAGTTTCCTAAATGGTTCAACCAATTTAAACTGAAGATCCTTTGGAAGACCACCAACATTGTGGTGTGACTTAATCTTTACTGCTACACGTTCCCCGGTCTTTGGATCAATATTTGAATCAGCTGATTCAATAACATCAGGATATAAAGTACCTTGTGCTAAATAATCAAAAGGACCGGTTCCTTTTGACTCTTCTTCAAATACTCTTATAAATTCTCTGCCTATAATTTTTCTTTTTTCCTCGGGATCAATTACTCCTTTTAATGCAGAAACAAATCTTTCTTTTGCATTTACATAGTGAAGTTTAATAGAGAACTCATTTTGGAAGGTAGTAGTTAGTCTTTCTGGTTCACCTTTTCTCATGAATCCCTGATCTATGAACATGCAGGTTAGTGCATCGGGAATTGCTTTGTGAAGTAAGAAAGCAAGTGTAGAGCTGTCTACACCACCAGACAGTGCCAGTAAAACCTTTTGGTCTCCTACCTTTGCACGAATCTGACTAATAGAATCCTCGATAAATTTATCCATTGTCCAGGTAGGTTTGGCTAAACAAATATTAATTACAAAGTTTCTTAAAATTTCAAGACCGTTCATAGTGTGAATTACTTCGGGGTGGAATTGAACACCATAAAGTTTTTTATCATGATTTGATATGGCAGCACAGGAAGTATTGTTTGTTTTTGCGCTAATAATAAAACCTTCAGGTAGTCCAGTAACGCTATCACCATGACTCATCCAGCTTACAAATTTACTTTCAAGATCTAAAAATAATTTATCCTTTGGATTTACTTCTAAAACAGATTTTCCGTATTCATGCTTTTCTGCTCTGATAACTTCTCCATTTAGAGTCTTTGCCATTAGTTGCATACCGTAGCAAACACCAAGGATAGGAATACCAAGTTCAAATATTCTTGGATCACAGCTAGGAGCATCTTTGTCGTAGACACTGCTTGGACCGCCTGACAAAATAATTCCTTTTGGTGCGAGTTTTTTTATTTGTTCAGGAGTGGTCCTGTAGGAGACTAATTCAGAATAAACATTTAATTCTCTTACTCTCCTTGCAATAAGTTCAGAGTATTGAGATCCAAAATCTAAAACAATTACTGAATCAAAGAACTCAATATTTTTATCATGTGGTTCATTTGTGTCTATCATATTTGAGTTTTCTTCTAGGCTTTTCACAGGTTACCTCTATAAGTTTTTAGTTATTTTACCTTTTTTATTGAGAGCAGATTGAAAATATCCAGCTAAAATTAATAATTTCTTTAAATTTTACAGATTAAACAATTAATCTGATCCTGTAATATGTACCAGTATGTTACTCTAACAAATAATTGCTTATCCAAATAGTATTATGGGTCTGGCACATTTTATTTAGGTTAATTCTCTAATATAGCAACAGCTCTAGTCCAGCCGGCAGAAGCACCTTTTATTTTTACTGGGAAACAACTTACTGTAAATCCTTTTGAAGGTAGAACTTCTAAATTATGTAGCTTTTCCAGATGGCAGTAACCGATTTCTTTTCCTGCTTTATGTCCTTCCCAGATTAAAGATGCATCTTTTGTCTTTTCAAATTTATCTTTAGTATGTTCAAATGGAGCATCCCAACTCCATGCATCGGTTCCAGTAAGTTTAACTCCTTGCTCAAGCAGATATAAAGTGGCATCTCTGCCCATTCCACAACCGCTTGAAACATAGTCCTCATGACCATATCTGGAGCCTGCTTTTGTGTTTACTAAAACAATTTCAAAAGGTTTTATTTTGTGATCAATTCTTTTTAATTCATCTTCTACATCTTTTTTTTGAATAACATAACCATTAGGAAAATGTCTAAAGTCGAGTTTTACCCCTGGCTGAAAACACCATTCAAGAGGAACTTCATCTATAGTAATGGCAGGCTTTCCTTTATCCATAGTGGAGTGAAAATGGTAAGGTGCATCTAAATGAGTTCCATTGTGAGTAATTAATGAAACATGCTCAATAGCCCATCCCTCACCATCCGGTAAATCTTCTTTTTTTAGTCCGGGAAAAAAAGAAGTTATTTGATGAATTGTTTCATTATGCTTAAAGTAAGTAATCTTTGGTCTAAAGCCAGCAGGATCAGAAATCACTTCATTTTCCAGTGGCATAGAAATATCTACAAATTTTTTCATAGCAACTATTTTATAATGTTCTATATGTCAGATGTAAGAAATGATTTAAAATAGATTCTTGGGCTTTTATGAAATTTCTTGTTTAACAGAGGTGTTCTATTAATAAGGTTAAGAACATTAAAAAGAATTTATTTGATTAAGATGGTTTTTTGAAAAATCTGAATTGACAAAGTGTTTGTATAATAGGTAGGTTTGAAGTATAAGGTTATTTTAGAATTATATTTTTAAGTAAAGGTATTTAAATTATGCCAGACCCTGTTAGTCTTTCAGCTAATCCTCCCATAAGGAGATATTTTCGTCTTGGGGAGGAAGATGGGATTAGGCAGGAGTTTAATGGTACGTTACCTCATGAAGAAGTTAGAAACACTGGTAGAAGGCTTGAGGGTGTTTCATCAGCTAAAACACTCTTTGTTGGGATGTTGCCTCATAAATTAGGTAATAGCCCATG
>JAHFBE010000019.1:29171-38041 GCA_023250205.1 Candidatus Melainabacteria bacterium
TTGTCAGAAGTTGTGAGGGACAGAGTCAAGAAGCTATAAAAGGTGGTCTTAGTGAAATAGCTGCAAGAGCAATAATGTCTGAGATACTTGGAACAACGGATGGTCTTGTTATTCCTGAGGCATATGCATATGAAATGCCTGATAATAAACATCTTGCAGTTAGATATGTTGATGGTATGTCGCGTGTTGAAGAAGATACTGGATTACTAAGACTTTTATCGCCAGCAATTAAAGCAAAAATTGCACTTTGTATAATTGCCGAAGGTATGAAAGAGTTTCCAGTTTCATCAATACTTGTAGATGAAAAAACCAGTCAGGCAGCATTGCTTGATTTTGAATCTATGACTTTGCCTGAAGGAGGGAAAAGTGTTGTTCCTTCTTTTTCTTCCAGCACGAAACTAACTCTTTCTCTTTTAAGAACAATGGTTCCACAAAATAAGGATTCAATTATTTCAGAAAAAGAGTTAAGTGATAAATATATTGGTGAAGTAAAACAATGCCTTCTAGCTTGGAAAACAAGAATAACTACAGAACAGCCGTTAAGAGAAAAGCTTACAGATTTAATTCATATTGAAACAGGATTGCCTAAGAGTAGTAGTAATGATAGTGAACTAAGTGCTAATAAGATAGTTGATAATTTAATTTATATTGTTCACAATCTTGATAAAGAAGATCTGCCCACATCATATCAATCTCTTATATCAGATGAGGCTACAGGAAATAATACAGAAGTATTTAATGAAACAGAAGCAGAAAAGAAACTAGGTAGAGCTGCAGGAATGTTGCCAGAATTAATAGAAGTTTTTTACGCTGAGGCTCCCAAAAATATTGCTGATTTAGAAAAAGGTATAAACACTGGTGATGTTGCTTTGTTTAAAAGGGCTGCCCATACACTTAAAGGCTCTGCAATGTGTTTTGCTGCAAAAGATCTTATCCAAGCTGCTGAAGAACTTGAAACAATGGGTAGAGATGGAAACTTAGAGGGAGCAGATAAAAAACTGGAAGTATTGAAGCAAAAATTAGAAGCCTTACTAAAAGCTCTTGGTGCTTATAAAGATAAAAAAAGTTCTTAAAGAAATAAATTACCAACCTGTATACATATAAAAATTGTAAATTTAAGCAATTGATTTGACAAATTTCATTTTTAATATCAAAATAAGTAGAGTAATTAGGACATCTTTTATGATATTAAAAATAATGATCAACTTAGGAATACCAAAAAGTATAGAACCAAGACAGGTTCCGGATTATTTAAGACAAACTTTGTCTGTTGTAAGAAGAGGTGCTGGCTTAGAAGAAACAAGGATAAATCTTCAAGGCAGCCAACTTCCACCTGATGCTGATTCAGATCAGGTGGCTGATGTAATACAATCATTTACATCTCCCAATTTCAGAATAGGAATTGCTCCATAGATAATTAAAGCAATCTTTGATATACGAAAAGTAATTATTTAATCAGGAATACCTTCAACAGGAAGGTTTTGAAAATTACACTTTAAAGTTATTTCTCCATTTTCAGTACCATCATCTATATTAAGCTCGCTATCTTGTCCGTTTTCTAGAATATTTTTTAGAGTTGTAAGATTAGGACTGTCTAATGGAAGAGTTATACTTCTTGGAAAAGTTACCACAGTAATTCCATTTACTATGTCATCTTTAATTTTAGTTAGTTTTAGTTGTACAGGTGAAACTAAAATATCATTGTTTTCATCCCGATTTAGTGCAACAATTGCAACTCGTTGCTCTCCTTCATCTACTTCGATAATTAGATTTGCTTCAGTTGCATTATTTTTAAGTAGTTTATTTGGTTTAAAAGAATCTGCAGTAACGCCACCAACTTCTACTGAACTAAAAAGAGAGCGGCTTCCTCTACCAGAAGAAGCTTCTCCCTGAAGTTCAACATCAAGAGTTCCATCAAGACCATCTAATTCAGCAAAATTGTTTGTAACTCTAAATGTTCTCAATACCCTTTCATTTCCACCGATGAGCCTGCAAACCGCAATATTATTTTTTAATCTGGGTTCACTAGATTTATTGTGTGCTATTACTTTTATAGAAAATTGTGATGAAAGAAAAAACAGACAGATAATGATTGAAATTAATTTTTTTAGCATGTTAGTCTCCTCATACAAAAATAAGTTAGTGCTTCTAGTATATAGTTCTTGTAGAGATAGCTGATTTAAAAGTTATACAATTTATTCTATTACTCACGATGTAACTTTAATTTTAAAATTTCCAGGAGGAAAAAGGTTATAACTACTAGTACAGGACCAAGTAAAATGCCTAAAGGTCCTACAAGCATTACACCACCGAGAACACTAAAAAATACAATTAAAGGATGAAGTTGAGTCTTTGCACCTAGAAGAATAGTTCTAATCAAATTATCAATTAGACCAATTACAAGCATTCCCCATAAAACAAGTATAATTGCTTTCCAGTATAGTCCTTGAGATAGAAGAAACAAAGTTGCTGGAATCCAGACTACTGGATGACCCACAAGTGGGATAAGACAAAATACCACCATTACCATACCCCAGAGTAAAGGGGATTTTAATCCTAAAAACCAAAAAGCTAGCCCACCTAAAGTTCCTTGGATAATTGCAACAATTAATGCAACATATACGGTTGTATAAATTGTTTCTCCTATTTTATTTAAAAGAGTTGCAGTCTGACTTTCATCCAGTGGGATAAAAGCTTTTATAAGATTAAGCAGTTTTGGAAAATCTCTAAGAAAGAAAAAAGATGTTAAAAGGATAATAATAAATTGAACAACACCAGTAGCGATATTTTGTAAAAAGCCTATACTTTGTTGTACTAATAATGAACCAAGTAATTTAAGTTTTTCTTTTATAATCAGTTCAATATTTACATTAAAAAAGGTTATATATTCTTTTAAAACATTGTATAGGTTTCCAATTAATGGAGATTTAATTAAGTCTGAGTATTTTCTAAGATTTAATTCGCCTATATTCAATGTTAAATAGTTAACAAAGACAATACCTTCCTTTACGGTGTATGCAAGAAGAAAGATTAGGGGAATTATAACCACTGCAATAGTTAAAGCAAGAGTTAGAAGTGCACATAGTGATTGACTAGTAATTTTTTTAAGAAGTGTTTTATAAAGTGGATAAGCAATGACGGTTAAAATTATTGACCATGCGAGGATATATGAAAATGGTTTTATAAGAAGAAAACAAGTACCAAGTAATAGAAAAAGCACAACAAAAAAAGAGATGATTTTAAAACGCTCAATGTTCATAATTAGAAGGTGATCGTATCACTTTGACAATAATTAATGTATATAGTTATGGTTTAAAAAGTCTTTATAAGGCTCTTGTTCGAAGTAGTTTAACTTAATAGTTGAGTTAAACTTTGATGTATTATCAAGTTCAATTTGTTTGTTTGACTGATAAACTTTAACTCAGGTTCAATAAATTTTGAGGTATATAAAATGAAAAAGTTAATAAGTCTAGCTTTAGTTTTTGTGTTTTTAGTTTCATTGGCAGTAACTGGTGTAATTGCACAGGATTCTCCAGTGTCAGATGACCCAGCTAATATTCAAACTCTTGAAGAAGCTCAACAAGCGTTAGCTGATGCTAAATCAAAGCTATCTGAAGCAGGATTTTTAAATAAACTGAAACTTATACAACAGATTAAAAAATTAGAAGCTAGACTTATGGATCTTATAGTAGATGGTGAAGGTGCTAAGCCAACAAAATGTGCTTCATTAGTTGATCAATCTATACTCAAAACAGATAAATCAATTCAAGAAATCACAAAGAGAATTTGTGATGGCACAGAAAGAGTTGATATTACTTCTTATCCAATGGAAAAACACTGTAAGAGCCCATTTGATACGAAATGTGTTTGTGGACATCATCCTGATGGACCGGGTTGTGGTGGTTCTTCTATGTCAGGAGAGGGAATGGCTGGAGGAGATGGTTCTTCAGGTACTGATATGGCAAAACCTTGTATTTCAGCAATAGATGCACAAATTGCAATCCAAGATCTTCAAAGATCGCGAGAGGCTTTAGTGAAGATTCAAGAACTAGATGCAAATGTTGATAGTGTTCCTGACTTATGTCAAAAGCAAAACTAATTGAGCTTAGTTGCTTAGTCTGTTGCTTCAAAGAAAAGAAATGATATTCAAAATTAATTCATAGAGACAAAGCTTTAATGCAGAAAGAGCTGATAATACCTTGTGCCGATTATTAGTAAGTGCCTTGACCAAATATTGAAAAAACAATATAGTTACTTCTTAAGTAGTGGGGTATAAACAATGAAAAAATTAATAGTAATAAGCTTTATTTTAGTTCTTACTTTGTGTAATTTTAGTATTCTTTCAAGGGCACAGAGTGAAGGTAGCTCTATCTCAACTGAACAAGGAGGAGCTATTGTCGTTGGCTTGCTTGAGGATAGCATTATAAGGGATGCTTCACAGGAAATGTCAGAAATTTTAAAGGATTTAGCTGCAGCAGCAAGGAGAAGTGGTCAATCAAAAGATGTAAAACCACTTATTAGAAGCATAACAAGAAATCTGGATGCTCTTAGATTTGCAAGTCGAAGTCTTCCTCCTGACAAATGTGCAGTAAGAATGAGTGAAGCCAAAATTCAACAAATCCTTGCTAGGTTAGATAAATTTGAGGATGAATTTTGTGATGACCAAAATCCAACACCATCACGTCTTACTTTTGATCCTATGTTTAACAAAGTGTGTGTTCAAGGAAGTCCTAATTTTCTAATGTGTATTTGTCCACACTACCCTAATAGACCAGAGTGTAAGGGGTATATGTCTAGCCCTGATAAACCAAAGTGTTTTGCAAAAGAAGATTTTGAGCCAATTCTTAATTCCGTAGCAGATAACTACGACAGTTTAGCAAATGCTGCTCTTCTAGATTCAAATATGAATGGTAAACCAGATGCTTGTGAAAATAATGGGGAATTGCCGGAGGAAGATGATTAATTAAAAAATCTAAATAGCAAATCTGTTATTAGAGTGAGTCTTATCAATTTATGTTTATAATCACCTAGAATTTAAAATCATATTCAAGACCAATCCCAATCCCATGCTTCTTTTTGCTATAGAATTCGTTATATCTATACTCACAAACAATATAAAGTTTTTTGACTAACCGAAACCCGACTTGAGTTTCAACAACAAAAACATTGTGATTTTTCTTATTATCTGAGCCAAATAGAAAATTATGATCTATAAATCCAGATGAATATAAACGATCGCCAAATAATTTGGGGAAAAGTTGAACTCTATAAAAATGTTCAATTAAGGCATCATAGCCTTTAGATCTGTCATATTGTAGTGGAAAAAATGCTGGCAAATAAATCAAATTAAGCTTTTTAAAAATTTTTTTCAGGGGTGGTGTATCTTGAACTCTCCATCTGGATCCTATTCGTATTGTGTCAGTAAAGCCAGTAGCAAAAGCCCATTGTCCATTTATATCAATTGGGAGATTTAAATATGGACTAAAGTATACGTTTTGCTCTGTATAATATCTGTTGAGGGAAAATTGATCTGCCCTACCAGAATTTCCAAATAAATTTATAAATGAGAAGTATTGAAGCCTAAAAGGTAAATTTACTAAAGTGTTAACTGTTAAAACATCAAAACTTCGAGTGTCATAGTAACCATTTATATCCACAAAACCATTTATCTTATTTTTATTAGTATTAGGGAGACTAATTTCTTCTGGTATTTCTTGAGCAATAACAGATAAGTTAAAATTAAAAGTAATAAGTAGTAAAAAAAATAAAACACGATACATATTACACCAAATCTTGATTTGTTATCTTTTTGATGAGATATCTTGCCAGACTTAAAGCTTGATTTAGAGTTCCATCTTTATGAAATGTGGAGCCCTATATAAAAAAGCTGTCTTGTACAAGACGTTATCCGCCTATGGCGGAGAACTAAAATAGCAGAGTTTCAAGGACAGGTTTATATACCGGAGGTTGACTTTAGAATCTTAAGGCATAAATTTACAAATACCCATACTGCAAATATGTTGAGTTGGTGGACAGTCTGAAATATCTACACAATTAATATTCCAACATTTACTATCCATAGGATAGCAGAATTGATCAGATGGACAATTATGTCCAAATTGTGTGAGTTGGCAAATCTGTTGTGATTTGCATTTATCCTGATTGCAAAGCTGTCCACTTGAACAATCCTTTGTAGATATACAACTAGTTGTTTTTGTTTCACATTTTCCAGTAGTCTTATTACAAGCTAATCCTGAACTACATTCCGTGTCACTTATACATTTTTTAAGACATTTACTGGCATCACAGAGTTGATCTGATCTACAGTCAGTATTTCCGGAGCATGTTATTGGTAATTTGGCACAAACTTGATTGGTTCCACATTTTTCACTATTACCATTGCAGTCATCATCTCTTTTACAAGGCTTAGGAGTGGATTTAGGTGTGCAGACTTTTTTCGCTGAATCACAAGTTTCATCTTTACCATCACAGTCATCATCTCTTGTACAAACTTTAGGTTTATTTGTTGGAATGCAAACTTTAACCATTGTGTCGCACTTGCCTGAGTTACAATCATCATCCTGATTACATGAAGTATCACAAGTACCATTGTCACAGGTTTCATCTTTTGAACAGTTTCCATCATCACCACATTTCCCTGGTTTTATACAAATCTTTTTACCTGAGTCACACTCTCTACCATTTGAGCAATCATTATCATCATCACATGGAGCAGCACATGTATCACTGTTACAGACTTCTCCGTCTTTAATATCAACAGCTAATTTTATTACTACTTCTTTTAAACAAGAATCAATAGCACTAGAAAGGAACTCCTGTTTTATTTTTTCATTGTTTGATTCAAAGACAGCATCAGGATTAGAACATATAAGACTTTGAATACAACTTGAAGCCGTTTTTGCTGCAGACAATTTTAACTGTTCAAGTTTTTCTTTATTTAGCCTGAGTTTTCTGCTCGCATCTAGTGATGTAGAGTTTTTAACGATAGTCTCAAACTCATTTTCAGAAATATTCAGAAATCCAAATGGAAAGTTGAATCCAGTAGTTGAACTAGAATTTACAGTTTGATTTAATACTTTATTACTTAAAGACATGGAAATCATGCCATTTTCACAGAGGTTTGGAAAAAGCTCACAAAATCTTGGAATATAGAACTTCTCTGACTCTTCTCTTTGTAAAGCTTCTATTTTTATTTCAAGATCTTTTAAGTTTGAAAGTGAATCAGATGAATTTGATTTAAAAAAATCATCAACTAAGGATATTGAATCAAGTCGTAAAACATTTTCAAAATCTCTCTGGCTTGCTCTAGCTGCATTATCGATATTTGATGTCATACTTACAAAAATTACAACAGACAATATTGTAAGAATGATCATTACTATTAAAAGCTCAATCAAAGTAACATTTCTAATGTCTTTTGATAAACTTTCACTTAAATTAATCTTTGATGCTTCGAAACTACTATCTGCTAACCCACAACAACTTCTTGTTAAACTATTAGAGACAGTCATGTTTTTGATATCAATATCTAAGCTGCAAAAAGATGTTCTATTTTGGGAATTAGTAGTTGGTAATAAATCCTTATGAAATTCAACACACCTGTCTAGAACTAAAGAACTTACTCCAGGAGCTATGCTGCCATCATCATTAAATGCAGTGGGTTTTGAACAAAGAGTCATTGCATAGCAAAGCCCTAAGTCTTTTTCAAGCTTTGCTCTTTTAGTGTTTTTTCTTCCTTTTCCTGAAAGCTCTCTTTCAAACTGAGAAAGTGGTATTTCCCTCCCTGTAAAAGGATCAGTAATTAATCCTTGCTTTGCAGTGCTTTCAACTGATGTATTCTTTATATAAGAAGGCAATTCTAAAAAATTAAAGTCAGATGATCCTGAAGTAACAGAAAGTGTGTCAAATAATGCTTTTTGAATTAAAGAAATATCATTGCTTTTTATACTTACTGCCATAAAGACAAAAGGCTTACTTAAAAGTGCTTCTGTAAGTATTAAAGATTTAAGATTTTTTCTAAGCGAAGTACTTTCATTTAGATTAAATTCTTTAAGTAATCCTTCTTTAAGATCTTTGCAACATTCTGCATTAAAATCTGTTATATAATTCCCACTGTTTAAATCAAATGATGCAGCGCATTCAGAGGTTTGTAAATTATCCTGGGCAAATATTGGATAGCGAGGTAAGCTAATTACAATAATTATAATTGCTAAAAGAAAAGAAATAAATGTTTTGAAAGTTAATTTAATTAGTTTTTCCTTCTGTTAAAGGACAAAAAGCTGTCTTGTTCAAGACGTTAGAACTAAAATAGCACAGTTTCAAGGACAGGTTTATATACCTAAATTAGCAAAAACTGCATAATTAATTAATGAAATTAATAAAAAGTATGATCAAAAGAATGGAGCTTCACATGATAGTGGTTCACCTATAAGTTGTCCTGGTTTAGGCGAAGGATTTCCAAAAGGACACCGTGTTACACAGCCGCTAAAAAGATCATAATAAGACTCTCCATTTGGACAAATGCATTGAGCTTGTCCTGCTTCATTTGCTCTCGGATTTGGTATAAGTCCCCGACTACAGGCAATTACTGGAGCAGGTTCGCTACACCCTTTTTCAGAATAAGTTCCACCGTTAGGACAAAAACAGATGTTGTTTTCATTAAAGAAAGCTCCTTCAGCACAAACACAAAGTTTATCTCTAGTAACGACTTGGTCTTTTGTGCAGGTGGGTACTTCAACACATCCCTTGTCAGTATAAGTCTGCCCGTTTGGACATTGACATTTAGCATCACTACCTATTTGTGCCCCTGTTGCACATTTGCAGGGCTTAAAAATCGTAACTGCTTGTCC